>VGNF01000015.1 GCA_016866195.1 Chloroflexota bacterium
ACAAGCGTCATCAAGAACCAGATCGACTTCCTCAAGCACGTGCACGATAAACTGGAGCGTCTCACAAGCAAGAAGCCGAAGCCGGCGACGACCGAGAAAATGGTCACCTCGCTGCTGACCTGGTTCAAAGCTCCGGCGGCGCGTCAAAAGCAGTATGGTCAGCGCCTGAGGTATGGCCTGCTGCACTACCATTCACGCCAGTACTATCCGGCGACCCGTTCGCATGAAAGTTGATTTGAGCCTGCGATCGAGCTCTTAATCGTGAATCGAACGGCGTGTTCTGGCGACCTTCAAGGGTTGCCTTTTTTTGTTGCCTTCGGCAATTCACATGAGGTCAGGCTGGATACGCTACAATTGGGCGAACAACCATGACGAATCTGAGACCGCGCGCCTTGAAAATCCATGGACAGCTATTGCAATCCTTTGGGGAGCCGGCCTGGCGCAACCCGCTGCCGGCCGTCGACGAACTGGTCTCGACCATCCTCTCGCAGAATACGAACGACACCAACCGCGACCGCGCCTTCCACGCCCTGCGCGCGAAATTCCCAACTTGGGAGCAGGTGAGCGATGCCAAGCCTTCGCAGGTAATCGCTGCCATCCGTCCGGCGGGTCTGGCAAACCTGAAAGGACCGCGCATCCAAAAGGTATTGCGCGCCATCACCGCGGAACGCGGCTTGCTCAATCTTGATTTTCTGGCGGATCTCCCTGTTGCGGAAGCGCGCGCCTGGTTGATGAAGTTCAACGGTGTTGGGCCGAAGACGGCCGCAATCGTGCTCTGCTTCTCGCTGGGCAAGCCGGCCTTCCCTGTGGATACGCACATTTATCGCGTCAGCGGACGAATCGGATTGCGTCCCGGGAAGATGACCGTGGAGCAGGCGCATCCGCATTTGGAAACCCTGTTCCCGCCCGAGACCTATTATGCCGCGCACCTGAACCTCATTCGCCTGGGGCGCGAGGTGTGCCACGCGAGGAAACCAGAGTGCCCAAGGTGTCCCGTTCTAAAACTTTGTACATATAAAGACAAAACCACTTAATGTGTCATTCTGAGCGACCAGCGGGAGCGAAGAATCTTGGTTTGGGTGTAAACGGAGATTCTTCGTCGCCACTCAACTGCACTGCAACGTACGTACGAAGTCCCTGAGCCCTTCGGCTTAGCTCAGGATAAACTCCGCGAGTGGGAGTGCGGCGCAAGTGTCGTGGCTCCTCAGAATGACTCATGGTTGTTATATGGACCAACCACCCATCAAAGTTATTCTTGAAAACCTCGGGGTTCCTCATCGAGTGTTTCGTCATGAGATGCCGGTGACATCCCTCGAGCAGGCTGCGCGCGAGCGCGGTCAACGGCCGGGGCAAATCGTGCGTAGCATTCTCTTCCGCGTGCGCGACGGCGAATACGCCCTGGCTCTGGTGGCAGGCGAGGCGCAAGTCTCGTGGAAGAGGCTGCGGAGGGTCCTCGGGCGTTCGCGGATTTCCATGGCCACAGAGCAGGAGGTGCTGGAGGTCACCGGCTACCGGATCGGGACGGTGGGTCCCTTCGGATTGCGCAGGCCGGTGCGTATCCTGGTTGAGGCAGGTGTGCTGCTTGAGGAGCAAATCTCGATGGGATCGGGGATGCGCGATCGGGCGATCATCCTGAAAAGCGCGGACTTGGTAAAGGCGCTGGGGGAGGTCGAAATTGTGAATCTTTTCGATGGTGACCCATAAGTACCGGGCGCGCCTCAAGCAGGAGAAATGGGTTATAAGTGAAGAACCTGGATTTGACGTGATATGAATCCACGCGACCTGCTCCGCATCACCAGCCGCACGTTCGCCCTCGGGATCGAGCGCCTGCCGCGCATCCTGTGCGATGCGGCCACGCTGGCCTACCTGCTGCTGCGCGTCTCCGATTACCTGGAAGACAATGAGGAGATGACCGCGGATGAAAAGGTCATCCTGCTGAACTTGTGGGTGAACATCCTGCGCGGGAGCCAAACGGTGGATGAACTGACCTCCCGCGTCGTGGATGTGGATGTGAGCAATCCGGATGCCATTATCGCACAGCACGCGGGGGAAGTCCTCTTGCAGCTGCGATCCCTGCCCTATGATGTGCAGGAGATGATCGTCCAGCATGTGATTCACACCACCCAGGGCATGGCGCGCTGGACGCAGACCGGTCCCAACCTGAACGACGAAGCCGACCTGGACGATTACATGTTCGAGGTGGCCGGGCGCGTGGGTTACCTGGTGACCCAATTGTTCGCCTGGTACTCGCTCACCATCCGCCGCAAGGTGAATGAGATCATGCCGCTGGCGCGCGAGTTCGGGCTGGGGCTGCAGACCGTGAACGTGATCCGCGGCCTGCGCCAGGACTTCGACCGCGGCTGGATCTACGTGCCCAGGAAGTTCCTCTCCGCCATTGGCATCTCCTCGGAGCAGTTGTTCGATCCGATCCATCGCCAGGAGGCCTTGAAAGTGCTGGACCTGTTGACTGACAAAGCCGAACGTCACCTGCGCCACGCATTGACCTATGTCAAGTCCCTGCCGTGGTGGCAGCACGGCATCCGCCTCGGCTGCATCTTCCCGCTGATGTTTGCCATCCGCACGCTGGCGGTCAGCCGGCGCAACGCCCAGGTCTTTGAGAGCGAGGCCAAGATCACGCGCGAGGAAGTGAAGAAGATCGTGCTCGATTCGACCCTGTGGGGCTGGTCAAACCAGTGGCTGGATCGGTACTACGATGAATTAAGTGTGGTTGAGAAATAACCGGAACGCAAACAACCTCTGTCTCCGATTTAGCTGGTGGTCATTTCCCGTTTGAGACTCTTGTTGGCGTGGCTGTTGCGCTTGGAAGCGCTGGCAGGACGGGATTGTCTATAGGATTCTGAGCTGGCGCTGAGATAGGCGCCTGTTCAGGTTCGCAGGCAGCGAGAAATAAAACACACAGCCCCCACATTGTGAGTAATCCGGATGATTTCATGTTCAATCCCTCCCAGTTGTCGGAAGCCTTAGTCCGCTTGCGATAGCAAATCCGCGTCGAGCAGATCCTGCGGGCGTCCGGCAACGCGTTTCGAAGCAATGAGATCCTGTTTTGAAATGAAGATGACTTTTAACCCCCCGAAGTCCACCTCCACTCGCCGGTTCCAGCAGACGTCGAATTGAATTCCTGGGATTCTCATCAGGATGTCCACGCGTATGGGCGGTACGCCCATTTGAAAAAAGGAACCCTCTTCCGAAAAATCAACCGGGGTTAAATCTGTCAAAGGGGCGCCAAACTCTTGCAGTGCATTGTAAACCGCTTCCGCATTTACGGCATCGGTGCTGATTAGAATGTCGAGGTCCTTGGTAAAGCGCGGCTCGGCGTATTGAACCACCGCGTATCCGCCGATCACAAGATACTTAACGTTGTGGTCGTTGAAAATGCGTAGCAGATCGCTGAAGTCTGGGTTGACGAACATCGCGTCCTTTTACCTTCATGGAATGAAGGATCATTTCCCATAGAGCATCGAAGCGGGCTTTCGGAGTCTGTGTTTGCCAGAACCGCAGGTCAAAAGATCGATCGAGGTCACTCAGCTTGCCTCGCCGTTCAACGATATTTGTCTTCATAGCCACCTTTATAACATGATTTCGTGCTTTTGTTACATTCCCAATCCCAATTTTATATTCACAATCTGATCGCGGATCTCCGCTGCAGACCTGGTGGGACCTTCGGCCGCCCGCGCAATGCTGCGCGAGATGGGAATCAGCAATCCCTTGCCGTCCTTTCGCAGGCCGGCCTTCAAGGCGATCTCCAGTTCCCCGCCCTGCGGGCCGACGCCGGGAGCGAGGAACCACAGGTTCGGCACTACGGTGCGGATATGTTTCATCGCTTCGATGTGCGTCGCGCCTACAACCAGGCCGATGTTGTTATTGGTATTCCATTGTTGGGCGAGGTGGGCGACATGTTCATAAAGATGGACGGTGGACGATGGACGATTGACCGTGGTCGATGGTCCATCGTCTATGGTCACCAGGAGATCCTGCAAATCCCCGCTGCCGGGATTGCTCGTCTTGCATAAAAGAAACACGCCGTTCTCCGGTTTTTGGATGAAGGGCTCAATGGAGTCCCGGCCGAGATAGGGGCTCAATGTAATGCCGTGCGCGCCGAGTCCTTCGAACGCGGATTTGGCATAGGCTTCCGCGGTGGAGGCAATGTCGCCGCGCTTGGCATCCAGGATGACCGGAATCATCGATCCAAGTTTGCGGGATTCCTCCGCGATTGCATCGATAACCTGTTTCAACGCAGTCCAGCCCTCCGCGCCGAAGACCTCGAAGAACGCGGCATTGGGTTTGAACGCTGCGGCGTAACGCGCTGTCTGTGTGACGAGGTTCAGGCAGAAGTCCAGTGCGGATGCGGCGGTGGGCTGCTTGAGATCGCTGACGTGTGGATCGAGTCCAACGCACAGGAGCGAGGAACAATCGTCGACGCGTTTTTCTAGGAACGAGAAAAAAGATTCCATTCAGATTATCCAGAGTTGTGTAACCCTGAGCCGAAATCCTGACCCTGAACGCAGTGAAGGGGAAGGAGCAGGCGAAGGGTCTCGCCGCAGAGCGGCGGGATTCTTCGGACACGGTGTGTCCTTAGAGGTTGTGAATCAATTACCATAGGAGCATTCAGTATCAAAAAATAGTGGAAAAAAGAAGGCGCAAACAACGTCTCCGGTACGTCCCGAACTCCTTCGGTCCTTGGAGTATCGCGGCTGTCTGCAATTCCAATCTCATACTCAATACTTGAAACAGGTTGTGAGCCAGGGCATACCACAGCAGCACCGCTTCCCACACCATGCGAGCTCGGTGATCTTCAACCAGCAAATCATCCAGCGCGGCATAGCGCATGGCAATTTGCTGGCGATTGGCGTTTTCCAGACGCGGTCTGCCGATGCCTCGCTCAGCCACAAGGCGGCTTTCTTCGGGTAGTTCAAAGAGGTTCTCGATCATGGATTCCTCGACAGGGAAAAGAATGATCCTATGTTACTGGATTACCTCGTTTTTGAGGAGATTTTTCCACAGCCTTTCAGCATGACCCCTCATGAAATTTTGTATACAGGTACTAGAACCGGTCTCAAAAATGTCACCCTGAGCGGTAGCGATACCTGCACTGCACCACACCTGCCCACCTGCACCCCTGGCACTCCCTGGCACTCCCTGGCACTTGCTCCCAGGGCAAGTGTGCTCCCAGGGCAAGTGTGTACCCAGGGCAAGTCTGCAACGCACGCACGAAGTCCCCGAGCCCTTCGGCTTAGCTCAGGATAAACTCCGAGAGTGGGAGTGCGGAGCAAGTGAGGGTCGCCTCCCCTGAAAATGCGAGACTCTTCGGTCGCGAAGAACGCTCCCTCAGAGCGACATTGCTGTTTTTGAGATGACTTGTAGTACTTTTGGACGTTGACTCGATGGATCAATTCACATATCATCGGGCCAATATGCCGGAGTGCCATTTATTGTTATCCCTGAGGTGAAATTATGGGTCGCAGGTTTAATGTTATCTATCATACAGTGTCAGCCTTCATATTTCTTGCCTTGTTCAACGCCGGTTGCACCCTTCCCCTTTGCACCAGGTCCGAATATGTCGTAACGCGCACAGACGACCGTGCCGGCGGGGTATGCGCCGAGGGGAATTGTACGCTGCGTCAGGCGGTTTTTGCATCCAATGTGTGCGCAGGGGAACAGGTGATCCGCATTCCAGCCGGAACGTATTCACTTACATTGACGGGAGGGAACGAGGAAAATAATGCCACCGGAGACCTGGATATCCTTGATGGAGTACGTATTATCGGCGATGGAATGCCGGTGATCGATGGGAATGCCTCCGACCGGGTGTTCGACATAAAGGTTGGAGCAACAGTGGATATGAGCGGGATCGTCATTCAAAACGGCTTGATCCCCGAGTACACGGGTTTTGCAGGAAGCGGAGGGGGAATCCGCAACAGCGGTAACCTGACAGCTACCGGGGTATTGATCCGGGACAATACGGATGCTCCGCGTGGCACCAATGGTGGCGGAGGAATCACCAACCAGAATGGGGGCACGGTACGAATTTCTCACAGCGCCATCGTTTCCAATTACTCCGAGGAGGGCGCAGGTGGAGTGGCGAATTATGGCGGGATGACCCTTGACAATGTCACGATCAGCGGGAACGATGCGTACGGTATATATTCTTATGGTACCGGAACCCTCGAAATCCTTTTCAGCACGATCACAAATAACCTCCCTTATCAGATCCAAGGCTCGGTTTTTCAGGTGTTGATCAGTAATTCAATCATAAGCGGAGATCCTGAATGGGACACTTGCAGGGGAGGAGCCTTCGTCTCAGGAGGATTCAATATCGAGTATGCATCGCCAGATATCGACCCTGGGGCCAATTGTAATTTCACTGAGTCAAGCGATCTCGTGGGAGTTGATCCTCTGCTGCTGCCCCTCAGCGATTACGACGGCGTAACGCTTCCGATCCATGCCCTCGACCCTGCCAGCCCGGCGATCGACTCGGCCGACCCGTCGGATTGCAGCGGTACCGATCAGCGCGGAGTGGCGCGGCCACAAGGTGCGGCCTGTGATCGAGGTGCGTACGAGTGGGCGCAGGAGATCTCGCTCCCGGAACTGCCTGTGGCAACTGCGCCGCCTGAATTCGAACCGCCCGAACTCATTCCATTTATTCTCACCATTCAGGTGGGGGCCAACTGCCGGCAGGGGCCGGGGGTGGCTTATGCGGTGGCGAATTCAGCCCTGCCGGGCGAACAGGTCCAGGTTCTCGGCAAGAGCGCGGACGGCAGTTGGTGGTACAGTCAGTTAAAGAATGACAAGTGCTGGATCTCGAACATTGCCGGAACGCCGCAGGGCGACCTCAACCTGCTGCAGGTCATCCCTGCACCGCCCACGCCGGAGCCCACTGCGACCGAAGCCTCAGGGCCGGATCCCGAACCCACACAACCACCGGTCAATACCGATCCGGACAACGACGGCGATGGCTATCCTTTCAGCCAGGACTGCAATGATAAGGATGCGAAGATCAACCCCGGTGCATTCGAAACACCGGACGACAAGGTGGACAGCAACTGCAACGGAGATGACGACAAGTAAAGTTGTGCCGTTGGGAAATACAATTATTCAAAAAGCCGGTGCCAATCACATCGGCTTTTTTTTGAGAATTTCCGACCTGAAGAATTCATTTCAAGCGCTTGCTCCAGTTCAGGATGAAGTTCCAGGCGATGACGTTTGCAATCGGTTTCAACAACCTCCAAAACAGGAACTGGAACCACTTCCACTTTAACGAATAGATGAGGTTCGCAAGGAACCAGCGTGCGAATAGCGTTTGGCCCAATCCGCTGCATGCGAGCCGGAATTTATATCGGTTGAATGAAAAATCGTTTCGCCGAAATGCCTCGTCGATCTCGCGCGCCGCGAGCGATCCGTAGGCCAGTGCCATGCTGATGCCTTCGCCCAGGAACGGATCCGCGCCGGCCGCGTCTCCGACGAGTATCACGCGCGGCACCGAAACCTTGTTCTCCGGGCTGAACCAACGAATGGGATATCCCTTTACCTCATAGTCGTCGAGTTCGAAGCCGCGCTTTCGCATTTCATCTGCAAGGGGTTCCTTCAACGGTGGCCGCCTCCCGTCGGAAAGCAGATTTGTATCGTACACTCCCCAACATCGCATCGCCTGGCCGTTGACCTGTGTGGGGAAATCCCACACGTAACCGGCAATGTTTTCCGGAACCGGGAAGAAATCGAAGAATGCTGCCTGCCCCCTCCCATCCTCCCCCATCTTCTTTGAAGATGGGGGAGGAGCGAGGTGGGGGTCGGGTTGGATGGGGGTGATTACCTCCAATACTCTCGCGGTGTACACCGGCTCTCTCGGAAGAATACTCCGGCGCGCGACACCGTTAGAGCCATCCGCGCCGACGACGATTTGCGCGCGAAAATCGCCTTGATCGGTTTGGACTGTCACACCGCTTTCATCCGACACCAGGTTCTTAACCGTGATGCCCTGCCGGATTTCAATCCCTCTTTCCTCGGTTTTTTTTGCCAGCCAGGCGTCGAACTCGTTTCGCCGGATAACTCGCAGCGCATGTTTCTTCGAGTTGCGGATTGAAAGTCCCCTGCCTTCGAAATCGAACTGCATCCGTTTGGCAGCCACGTGCGGCACCTCGCTCGCGTCGAGGCCGAGACGTTCGAGGATGATCTCCGCATCCACCGAGAGCCCGCCGGCGCACAGCTTGTGGCGTGGATAATGTTCCTTCTCGAGGATCAGCATGCGCGAGGCGAGATGCGGAGCGATCTTTTGCAGATGCAGCGCGGTGGAGAGTCCGCCCGGCCCGCCGCCAATGATCAGGATATCAGGGTGAGACATGACGGTAATTTAACCACAGAAGACGGTTTATACGCGAGCTTGACGCGAGAGTGTATAATTTGGCTGGAGAAATCAAGGTGGCTTCCTTCGACGTCATCAGTGATATTGAAGAGAATGAAGTAATCGCCACTATAAAATTCCATCCGTGATTTACCCCGTCTTCGAAAGCGCTATGGCGACGGCCGCTGGCGCAAGATGATAGGGATTGCCATGATCCAGCTTCACAACGGTCGTATACGAAAGGCGGAGATTCACTGGTATGAATCGCACGGTGTTGGGCGCAAAGAATATAAGCGCAAACGATATCTGGAATAATCGATGAAATCCTCAACCCAATTTGCCATTTGCATCAAGAATACCGAATACCCGGCTTCCCTGGAATTGCACAAGATCTATCGCGTCCTCCCTGATAAAGAGGCGCAAGCCGACGGTGATATGCGGATCATTGACGAAAGCGGGGAAGATTATCTGTTCCCGGCGGATTACTTTATCCCCATTGAATTGCCACAAACCATTGTTCGGGCATTGAACAAGTCTTTTATGCGGACACCCGCTCATGCATGATCATCAAAACGACGCATCCTGATGAAGGTATGTCGTTTGTTACCCAACAATGTCAACTGAGAAGGATGTAACCATAAAGGGACGACCATAGATATCGTTATATTGAAACACCCGCATATTAGTGACGCAAAATCTGGGAAAGGAACAATTTAGTGCGGTCGTTCTGGGGGTGGTTGAAGATCTGATCCGGCGTACCCTGTTCCACGATCTCGCCCCTGTCGAAGAAGATCATGCGGTTGGCCACGGCGCGCGCAAACCCCATCTCGTGCGTGACCGCCACAATGGTCATGCCGCTTCTGGCCAGTTCGACCATGACGTCCAGCACCTCCTTGATCATTTCGGGGTCGAGTGCGGAGGTGGGTTCGTCGAACAGCATGATGCGCGGCTGCATGGCCAGGGCGCGCGCGATGGCGACGCGCTGCTGCTGCCCGCCGGAAAGCTGGCCTGGATATTTATCCGCCTGCTCGGGAATACCGACGCGCGTCAACAGCTGCATGGCGAGTTCGCTCGACTGTTCCCGCGGCGTGCGGCGCACCCAGAAGGGCGCGAGGGTGATGTTTTGAATGGCTGTCAGATGGGGGAAGAGGTTGAACGACTGAAAGACCATGCCCACTTCCTGGCGGATGGTTTCGATGTTGCGGATGTCGTTGGTGAGTTCCACGCCATCCACGATGATCTGCCCGCGCTGATGCTCCTCGAGGCGGTTGATGCAGCGGATGAAGGTGGATTTGCCGGAACCCGACGGACCGAACACAACCACCACTTCGCTTTTCCGCACGGTTAGGTTAATCCCCTTCAGCACATGGAAGGAATCGAACCACTTGTGCACATCGCGGCAGATGATGATCTCTTGAGATTTGGTTTCGTCGCTCATGATTTCTCCCACACGTTAACGTTTGCCGACTCCGAGAGCCTGCTCCACGCGGCGGTTTCCATAGGTAAAGGCCAGGTTGAATCCCCAGTAGATCAGGAAGGCGAACAAGTACACTTCACGATGCGTACCGAGCCATTCGGGCTGCGCGATCACCGAACGCGCGATGCGCAGCAGGTCGAACAGGCCGATGATGGCGACCAGGCTGGTGTCCTTGAACAGGCTGATGAAGGAGTTGAACAGCGCCGGCACCACTGCCCTGAGCGCCTGCGGCAGAACGATCAGCGCGGTGGTGAGCGCGCCGCTCAACCCGAGGGCATGAGCGGCTTCATACTGTCCGCGGTGGATGGATTGCAGACCGCCGCGCACGTTCTCGGCCTGGTAGGCAGCCTCGAAGAGGATGAAACCCACCATGGCGCGGATGACCCGGTCGGGACGCACATCCACCGGCAGGAAGAGCGGCAGGAGGATATCGGCCATGTAGAGCACGGTCACCAGCGGAACGCCGCGGATCAGCTCGATGTAGCCGATGGAAAAATACCTGACGATCGGGAGTTTGCTTTGCCGGCCAAGCGCCAGCAGGATTCCAAGCGGAAGCGAGCCAAGGTTGCCCACGATGGTGAGCAGGAGCGTCAGGAGCAGCCCGCTCCATGCGCTCATCTCCACCGGCGGGAGGGCGGCGATGTGCCGGCTGCCCGCCACCAGCAGGAAGATTGCCGGGAAATACAGGAGCCAACCCACCACGGTCACGCGCGAGGCGTAGGGCAGAAAATTCCCGATGAGGAAGAATATCAGTAGGATCGCGTCCGCGATCAGCCAGTTGATCCACGCCTCCCAATTCAATGCGAAGCAGATTAGCGCGAAAGCCGCGCCAGCGCCGAGTGCCATCACCGCAAAGCCGCGCGCGGCGTTCCTCCACGTGCCCCAGGCAAGGCCCACCAAAGCGGCCAGCAAATAGATCACCAGCCAGATGCGCCAAAGTTCCTCGCGGGGATACTGCCCGATCATGAACAGCGTGAGGTTGGCTTCGATCACGCCCCACCTGGCCTCGGTCTGCGACCATAATGCCGCGGATTTCAAGGATGAATAGAGCAGCCAGGAAACACCGAGGGTCAGCGCCGTGTTATACCAGGTGCTGAACAGGTTCTTGCGGACCCAGGCCAGCGGTCCAACGGTCAGGCGTGGTGGGCGAAGGTCGATGGCAGCCATGTCAGCGCTCCACCAGTCGTGTGCGGCTGTTATAGATGTTCATGATCAGCGAGGTGAACAAACTCAGGCTCAGGTAGCTCAGCATCATCACCACGATGATCTCGATCGCCGCGCCGGTCTGGTTGAAGACCGTCCCGGCAATACTGAACAGGTCGGGGTATCCGATGGCGATGGCCAGCGAGGAATTCTTGGCCAGGTTCAAGTACTGGCTGGTGAGCGGCGGGATGATCACGCGCAGGGCCTGTGGGAAGACGATCAATCTTAACGTCTGGCCGTTCGTCAGGCCGAGCGACCGGGCCGCCTCCACCTGCCCGCGTGAAACGGCCAGGATGCCGGCGCGCACGATTTCGGCTATGAAGGCACCGGTGTACAAGACCAGGCCAAAGAGCAGCGCCGCGAACTCGGGCGTCAGCCGCAGGCCGCCCTTGAAATTCAGGCCGGCGAGTTCGGGAAGGTACGGCGTGATCGGCGGTGCGGGCTGGATCTCCGCCCCCAGCCACAGGATGAGAACAGGGATGACCAGATAGGATAAATTCCAGGATGGGCTGAGGGGGATACTGGCTCGGGACCGCGCGATCTGCAGTACGAACCAAATGACGAAAACGGAAATAATGGCAAGGATCAGATACATGCGCCAGGCCGGAAAGGTGGCTGTGGTTTCGGTCCAGGGAAGATAGATGCCGCGGTTGGTGAGAAAGGCCGGGCCGGGCAATTCGATTGCCTGCTTGACGGAGGGCAGCTGCAGGATGACCCCGAAATACCAGAACATGAGCTGGATGATGAGCGGCGTATTGCGCAGCACCCCCACATAGGCGGCGGCAAGCTTGTTGACCAGCCAGTTGGTTGAGAGTCGGGCGATGCCGACCAGCACGCCAACGATGGTCGTGAGCAGGATGCCGACCAGGCTGACGACCAGAGTATTGACCACGCCGACGATCAGCGCCCGCTGATATGGATCCGATGCCTGATACGGGATGTACGATTCGCCGATGTCGAAGCTGGCCGGGTTTTTCATGAAGCCGTAACCGACGGTCAACCCCTGACGCTGAAGGTTGGCTGTGACGTTGACGTACAAATACCCGGCGGCCAGCGCCAGCAGGATCACGAATATACCCTGCGCCAGCATCTGCAGAAAACGAATATCGCGCCAGAACGCCTTGTAAATCATTGGAACAGAATGGGCGGCCTGAGTATATCAAGCCGCCCGGTAAAATCGGAAATGGATTAACGGAAGGGCGGGGCGTACATCAAACCGCCGTCCGTCCACAAGGCATTCTGTCCGCGGGCGAGGTTGAACGGGCCAAGATTCTTCTCGTACACTTCGCCGTAGTTGCCGACGAGCTTGATGACGCGGTAGACGAAGTCGTTGCTCAAACCCAGCTTGGAGCCGAGTTCACCCTCCACGCCGAGCAGGCGGCGCACGACAGGATCCTGACTGGACAGGAACGAATCCACATTGGCGGAGGTGATGCCCAGTTCCTCGGCCTGAATCATGCCGTAGACAACCCAATGGACCGCGTCGGCCCATTTATCGTCGCCCTGCGCAACCGCGGGAGCCAGCGGCTCCTTCGACATGACCAGATCCAGGATGACGTGATCGGCGAAATTGGCCAGCACAGCCTGTCCCTGGGTGGCGAGCTGCGAGCGGTCGGAGGTGATGGCATCGCAGCGGCCTTCATCATACGCCTGGAAGGCGGCGGTCTGATCCTCGAACACGACCGGGGTGTAGCCTACGTTCGCGGCGCGGAACTGGTCGGCCAGGTTGAGTTCGGTGGTGGTGCCGCTCTGCACACAGACGTTGGCGCCCTCCAGGGCGTCGAGGCCGGCGGTGGGATCGGACACGATCTCCTTCTTGACCATGATGGCCTGTCCGTCATAGAACGTGACCGGGCCGAAGGTCAGGCCGAGTTCGGTGTCGCGCGTCCAGGTCCAGGTGCTGTTGCGGCTGAGGACGTCCACCTCGCCGGACTGGACCGCGGTGAAGCGGGCCTGCGCGCTCAGGCCGCGGAACTCCACGGCCTCCGCGTCATTGAAGAGCGCGGCTGCCCAGGCGCGGCAGAAATCCACGTCGAAGCCGCTCCAGGCGCCGGCGGAATCCACGAAGCCGAAGCCCTGGAACGAGCCGTGCACGCCGCAGATGACCTTGCCGCGGTCGAGCACCGTCTGAAGCCGCTCACCGCCGGCCACCGGCGGAGGAACAGGGGTCGGCGCTTCGCCGGCCACTTCCACGATACGGGTGACTTCCACCGTGATGGGCGCCCCGGAGGGTGCACAGGCAGCGAGCAGGACGCTGATAACTACGAGTAATCCGAACACATACGAAAATTTAGGCATGGTGATCTTCTCCTTTGATGCGATTTTAATCGGGAAACAGGATACAAGCAGCCCAACACAGAATCGACGGCCTCACCTCCTCTCTGTGAAATTCACACTTCCCCTGAGTTTTGGACAATCTGCCAGCTTGCCGGACTGTGTGCCATTATATAGAAAGGGGGAATCGAAGTCAATGAATTCGCCCGCCTTTGTGCTGCCCGCGATTTCGTCCCAGCGGGCAGGAGATATGGGAAAATGGGTTACAACGGGGCGCCGGAGAGCTCGCAGGGAATTGGAAATCCGCGAGGCTGTATATGGGAGTGAGTATAATAGACGCATGAAGATTCAACGTATCTACATCGATACTTCCGTTATCGGTGGATGTTTTGATTCGGAATTTGCCGAATGGTCAAATGGATTGATCGCAGACTTCCGCAATGGCATCTTTCAAGCGCTATTGTCTGAAGTCATCGCTGCTGAAGTTGGGGATGCGCCCGAGAATGTGCAGAGGATTTATGCCGAGTTGATGTCGTTGAACGCGGAAGTCCTCACCGTTGATGAAAGTGCGTTGGGATTGGCGGAGGAATATCAAAAGCGTGGTATCTTGACGCCGAATTTCTATGATGACGGATTGCATATCGCGCTGGCTACCATCGCTGAAGCGGATTTGATGGTGAGTTGGAACTTCAAACACATCGTTCGCTTCGACAAGATTCGCATGTTCAACGCAGTCAATATCGAATTTGGATACAAGCCTTTACAGATATTCAGCCCCAGAGAGGTGACCACCTATGGACAGGAAGAAAATTAACACCATTGAAATGGTCCGCAAGATCCGCGACGAACATGCCAAACGTCTGGAGGGTAAATCCCGCACGGAGCGGATCGCCTTTTATCGTGAGCAGGCGAAGAAGATGGAAGGCAAAGTCGCGACATTGCTGAAAGAGAAAGCATAGAAATGCTTTTTCCCGCGCCGCAGGCACAGATGCAGGCGGGGCAGGATCGGGAGTTGGAAATCCGCATGGCTGGGCTCGAGAGTGTATAATTTGAGCTACGAACGCAACCGTAAGTCATGACCGGATCGAAGAGACGATTGAGGCCAAGACGCTTTGGTTTCGTTCGCTGACCCTCGCCGAGCGGATGGGCATGCTTTGCGCGTTCACAGACCTTTTGCTGAAGACCAACCCCGGGATTCTGGAACGAAAGAATGCTGAACCTGTTGAAGGACGTGTTCATGTCCGTGCAGCGGCACGAGGTGCGATACATCGTGATTGGGGGAATTGCCGCGGTTCTCCATGGCGTACCGCGCGCCACGTTTGATCTCGACATTTTGATTGACGCCAATCTCAATAATGCCTGGAATTTACTCGACGCGTTTTTGGACGCGCGACTCGGCGCAGCCGCGCTGACTACACCTGAAGAATTGCTTTCCCAGGAAATCACGATATTCAAAGACCGCGTCCGCGCGTTTTGATTAAATGCGAGCCTTTTTATCTTGGCAGGCGACAGGTATACATTCTGTCGTCTTTTTCCTTCTTTCCTCTACCCATCGGGTACATTCCCCTCGCACAAAGCTATTTATTAGGGAATAAACACAAAGTACACAAAGTGCACCAAGGGGAAAACCGTCAGCTTTGTGATTGTCGTGTCCTTCGTATTAAGAAGAGGTCATGCCAAACTCATCTTTCCAGGAAATCATCCTCAAACTGCAAGATTTCTGGGCTTCGCACGGGTGCCTGATCACCCAGCCCTACTACACCCAGGTCGGCGTGGGGACGATGAATCCCAATACCTTTCTGCGCGTGCTCAAGCCCGAGCGGTGGAATGTGGCGTAGTCTGCCTGTGTTATACTCCTTTTGCCTTTATAGAAAGAATGTTTCATGACGCGGTTATCACTCGATCTTCAAGCTTTTATCACTCGTCTTGACGCACTCGAAGCAGAACTTAAGCGGCTGCGCCAGTCCCTCACGTCTGCAGAAGTGGCGCACGGCGCGGTTACAGATCACCCATATGTGGAAAGCATTCCAGACGTATTGAGCGGGGAGCCTGTTGTTAAAACCACCCGCACACCCGTTCGTGCGGTTGTGGAACGCTGGAAATTTGGAGAAAGTGCGGAAGAAATCGTCCGCAATCTCCCGCACCTGCGACTTGCACAGATTTTCGACGCGCTTGGGTACTACGATGATCATCGCGAAGAAATCGAGAAATATATCGAGCTGAATCGAATCCCTGCACATGACTGAAGGCAGCGAAGGGGATTATTCATTCCTGTATATCAGCCTGTATTTTGACGAAGATGTTTCAGCAGGCATTGTGGAAAATTTGCAGACTCGCGGCTTTGATGTTTTGTCCGCTCGTGATGCGGATGCATTGGGGAGACCGGACGACGAGCAGATGCTCTTTGCGGTTTCGCAGCGCCGCGCAGTCGTAACCCATAATCGCGTTGATTTTGAGAAGCAGCACAGGAAATTTCTCGAAAGCGGCGTGAAACAATTACGGTGTGATCATCGCCAAGCGCCGCAGGGACGCGGAAGTCGTCGGCAACTTGCTAGCTCTATTGGACGCTGTAACCGCTGAAGAAATGCAAAATCAACTGCGGTATATTTAGACGCCCGTTGCGGTCTCAACTTGTAGGGGCTTTCGTCTCCCCATCAGTTATAATCCCCTCGCACCAGTCTCGATGCGCGCCCTCGGCGCGCTCGACCCCCAAACCTCAATCGGAAATACTTGCTTGCGCAAGTACAGGTGTCGTAAATGCCGAAATCCTCCTTCCAGGAAGTCATCCTCAAACTTCAAAACTTCTGGGCTTCGCACGGGTGCCTGATCACCCAGCCCTACTACACCCAGGTCGGCGCGGGGACGATGAACCCCAACACCTTTCTGCGCGTGCTCGGGCCCGAACCGTGGAACGTGGCCTATGTCGAGCCGTCCGTCCGCCCGGATGACGGGCGTTATGGCGAAAACCCCAACCGTTTTCAACTGCATTACCAGTATCAGGTGATCCTCAAGCCCGATCCGGGGAATCCGCAGGAGTTGTATCTCGATTCGCTCAAGGCCCTCGGCATCGATCCGCGTCGGCACGATATCCGCTTCGTGGAGGATAACTGGGAACAGCCCGCCATCTCGGCCTGGGGGCTCGGCTGGGAGGTCTGGGGCGACGGGCAGGAGATCACGCAGTTCACCTACTTCCAGCAAATGGGAGGCGTGACGCTCGATCCCGTTTCGGTCGAGCTCACCTACGGCCTCGAACGCATCCTGATCGCGCTCAACAATGCCAAAGCCATTTGGGACGAGGAGTGGGGGGCAGGCGTGACCTATGGTGAGATCCGCCATCGTGAGGAATTCGAACACTCCAAATACTATTTCGAGACCGCAGATGTCGAACGCGTGCGGACGATGTACGACCTGTTTTCCGCCGAGGCGGATGCCTGCCTGGCGCAGGGACTGGTTCTCCCGGCACATGACTATGTGTTGAAGTGTTCTCATTCATTTAATATCCTGGATACGCGCGGCGCGATTTCGGTTGCCGAGAGACAGGCATTCTTTAGACGGATGCGCGAGCTTGCGCGAAAGGTGGCGGAGGGGTATGAAGAGCAGAGGAAGGAACTGGAATATCCGTTGTTGAAGACGGAGGACAGAGGACAGAAGACGGAGGTCCCCGGTCCCCGGTCCTCTGTCTCCAGTCCTTCGCCCTTCCTGCTGGAAATCGGCGTTGAAGAATTACCCGCCGGCGATGTGGATGCGGCTTATGAACAACTCAGCCAGCGGATTCCTACTTTGCTCGATGAACTTCGACTCGAACATGGTGACTTTCGAGTCTTCGCGACCCCGCGCCGACTCGTTGTTTCAATCGACTCTCTCACTCCGAATCAGCCGGACCGCGAGGACCTGGTCAAAGGTCCACCCGCGGACAAGGCCTTCGATAAAGACGGCAAACCGACTCAAGCCGCGCAAGGGTTTGCGAAGAAGAATGGAATTGATCCCTCCGCGTTGGAAGTGCGCGAAGAAAATGGCGGCAAGTATGTCTTTGCCGTCGTCAAACAAAATGGACGCCTTACAATCGAAATATTGGCTGAAGCTTTGCCAAAGCTGGTCGAGGGCATCAAGTTCGAGAAATCCATGCGATGGAACGAGAGCGGTGTTTCCTTCTCGCGCCCCGTTCGCTGGTATGTTGCTTTGTTCGGTGATCAAATCATCCCGTTCGAATATGCCGGGGTTGCCTCAGGCAATATCTCCCGCGGTTTGCGTCCCTACGACTCGCCCGAGATCAAAATCCCCTCCGCGGATAAATACCTCGATATCATCCGCGAAGCCGGGGTTATCCTGGATAAGGAAGAACGCAAAGCCTCCATCGTGGAGCAGGTCAGGCAGGCTTCTGCTCTCGTCAGTGGGGAAGCGCTTCTCGACGACGACCTGTTGAACGAAGTGGCCAACCTGGTCGAGATGCCCACCGCGGTCATGGGCGGATTTAACAAGGAATACCTGGCATTGCCGCGCGAGGTTCTGGTTTCAGTGATGAAGAAACACCAGAGGTATTTTCCCCTCACCCCAACCCCTCTCCCTAAGGGAGAGGGGCAAGGGGTGAGGGAGGGGAGAGGGGACGGAGGTGAGGGAGAGGGGCAGGGGGTGAGGGAGGGGAAAGAGGGGGGCGAGGGTTTGCTGCCCCATTTCATCGCCATTCGCAACGGGGACGACATGCATGTGGACATCGTCCGTGAGGGCAACGAGCATGTGCTCAATGCGCGCTTCGCCGATGCAGATTTCTTCGTACGAGAGGATCTCAAACTTAAACTGGAAGAATACCGCCCCAAACTTGCCTCGCTCATCTTCCACACCCGGCTGGGATCGCTGCTGGAAAAGTCCGACCGCATGTTGAAGCTCGGCGCCGCGATTGGGGAGATGCTCGGCCTGAAGGAGGTGAAGCCGATCAAGCACCTGGCGCGCAGCGTGTTCCTTGCCAAGGCCGACCTGGCTACGCAAATGGTGACGGAGATGACCTCGTTACAGGGGGTCGTAGGCCGCGAATATGCCCTGCGCAGCGGTGAAGATCCCGAAGTGGCGGAGGCGATCGGCGAACAGTATCGGCCTGTCCCAGGAACAAAAATCGGGATGATGCTTGCGCTGACGGACCGCCTCGACTCGCTGGTGGGGCTCTTCGCCGCGGGACTCGCCCCAACCGGCGCCAAGGACCCGTTCGGATTGCGGCGAGCGGCGATCGGCGTGGT
This sequence comes from Chloroflexota bacterium, assembly GCA_016866195.1. Taxonomy (GTDB): domain Bacteria; phylum Chloroflexota; class Anaerolineae; order Anaerolineales; family Villigracilaceae; genus VGNF01. The sequence continues at coordinate 18,539 of VGNF01000015.1, forward strand.
TCAACCGCTCATCGAGCATGACCTGGATTTTGATCTGGCTGCCGCGGTGAAAAAGTCTGCGATCACGCAGCCGCTCAAGGTCAGTGAGGAGACGCAGGAACAGGTTCTGGAGTTCATTGCCGGCCGTCTGTCCGTGCTTCTAAAGGACATGAGCTTCAAGTACGATGTCGTCGATGCCGTTCTTGAGGTGCAATCCAACAATCCGGCGGGTTCGCTGCGCGCGGTAAAACAACTCCAGGCTTGGACGGAACGCGCGGACTGGCGCGAGATTCTGCCCGCCTTCGCGCGCTGCGTGCGCATCACGCGCGATCAGAAGAAGGTCTTCAAGGTCTCGGAGAAGGCGCTTCAGGAGACTGAGGAAAAGGATCTGTTCACGGCGCTGGAAAAGGCAGAAAAAGCAAAACGCGCCGAAGGCTCAGCCGACGACTTCCTGAACGCCTTCCTTCCCATGATTCCCGCGGTCAATGAATTTTTTGACAAGGTACTGGTGATGGCGGAGGATAGGAAATTGCAGGAGAACAGGTTGGGGATGCTGCAACGCATCGCGGCACTGGCAGGCGGTGTGGCTGATATGAGCAAGCTTGAGGGGTTCTGAGAAATCGATCGAATTTCCCGTCGTGGAAGGATTCGTTCATCCTTCATCAACGTAGGTGGATGCATCCTCAAGCAGGTAATCGTACCTGCCCGTGTTCAAATTCCATATTGCGACGAGCCGCGCCCGGCTCCACAGGTCCCCGCGCGTGAGGAGCGTGAGTTTGTCGTAGTATTCCGCGATCTTCGGGTCGGTGATGCGATTTTCACCGCTCTCGAGAGTCTCGAGGTATCCGTCCGGAATCATGTGCCGGAAGTGCCCGATCCGCCACTGGCTTGGATCGATCAGGGGCAGTCGCGCCATCAGTGGATCGGCCAGGGCGTTGACGTCGATCACGTGTACGTTCGGTCCGTAGCCGTAGGCCGACATGCCCAATGGACCGACCAGTTCCACATGCACGGGTCTAACATCTTCGTAGATCCAGTTACCCCGCGAATAGTCCGATGTGCGCGCCATACCCATGGACAAGGTTTGTACCAAACCGAATCCATAACGCGTGTAGATGCGCCGTTCGTCGGTGATTCCATGCTCGTCGCGGAAGACGCGGTAGTTGCCTGTTTCGCTGCCGAAGGAGGCCCGGCGTTCAGGGATGAAGTACGCCGGCGCGAATCCCAGGATCAACACTGCCGTCAGGGCGAGGGCATAGGATTTTGCCGATTTGAATTCCGTGCTGACCAGGACAGCCACAGCCCCCAGCAGCGGCACGGAGAAATACCGGCCGCTCATGAAGTCCCCGCCGATGTAGAGGATGTAGACCAGGTAGAGCACCACGCCCACCAGGACCGTCCTGCGATGAACGTCCGCGCTCTTCCATCCAAACAATATCACACTGGCTATGACGAGCAGGGTGATCGGATCGAGAACAAGGGAATTCTTGAAATACCAAAGTCCCTGGCGCAGCATGTCCGCCAGGGGGATTTCCGCGTTGATCTTTGCGTACGCCGTGTTCGGGAAGGGCGTCCCGTAGTACAGGATGGAAAAGAACTCCCAGGCGATCAGAGGGGAAAAGCCGAGGAGAATTGCACCAAAGGTTTTCCATTTATGCGGGTTTTGCAGGAACAACAAGCCCAGGGTTGGCAGGAACAACAGCAATACATCCAACCGGTTCAACCCTCCCAATGCCGCCAAAAACGTCAGGGTGAAAATGTGAGCAGGGGAATTCCTGCGATTCGCAAAGACCATCCACAGGAAGAGCATGAGGATCGCATGGGTCAGTGGATTCTCCAGTCCGGAGGTGGAATAATCGATGAAGGCTTTTGAACCGCTGAGAATAACGGTTCCCAGCACGGCGTTGCGGGTGGAGGAGGCTACCCCGAAGCCCAGGACGAGCATCGCCGCCAGGGACAACCCCATGGACATGAAGATGTTCAGGAAATAGATCTGGGCGTTGTGAAGCGGATTCTCCTTCCACAGATCCAGGACGTAATTGGCAAGGGTTTGCAGCAGAAACCACAGGGGATGGGTGAAGGTCTGCACGCGTTCGCCCACGTTGAACACGGGACCGTAGCCATGATAAAAATTTTCGATCGAACGGAAGGTGATGTAGGCGTCATCGCTGCACCAGGCGGTTTGCACGAGCAGATAAATATACGCCCCCAGCGGCAGGATGACCAGCAGTCGGTATTTATAGACGAGGGAGTTCATGGCGCTAAATTATAATATGGGTGCCGTGCGGTCCCGGTACGCTTCGATCTTCAACCATTTCGAATATGTCCACCATCGATGAGATCAAATCCAGGATAGACATCGTCGACCTCATTTCCGAGGCCGGCGTGAAATTGCGCCACTCGGGACGGAATTACACCGGGTTCTGTCCCTTTCATGACAACAAGCATACGCCGGCCTTCGTCATCTGGCCGGAGAGCGGAACCTGGCGCTGCTTCGGTCAGTGCAATGAGGGCGGCGACATCTTCAAGTTTGTGATGAAGAGGGAGGGAATCGATTTCCGGGAGGCTCTGCAAAAGCTTGCCGCGCGGGCCGGAGTGGAGTTGAAGGACCTTCGGCAGCGTGAAACCCCCCAACAGAAGGAGGCGTATGAGCATCTGCGCCGGCTGCTGGAGGACGCGCTGGTCTATTATCGCACTCACTTGTTCAACCACGACAAGCTGCTGGATTACCTGCGCCGCGAGCGCCGGTTAACCGATTCCACGATCGAGACCTTCGGCCTGGGTTACGCCCCCGCGGGATACGACAACCTGCTTGCACATTTCTCTGCCAAGGGGTACAGCCCGCAGGAAATTTTCGATGCCGGCCTGCTCTCGGAACGCGAGGACGGCGCGCGCTTCGACCGTTTTCGGAACCGCATCATGATCCCGATCCGCGACGAGCAGGGACGCATGGCCGGCTTCGGCGCGCGCATCGTGGACCCGAATGACCCTTCGACAAGCTCAGGGCAGGCGTCTCCGAAGTTTCTGAATTCTCCCGAAACCCCGATCTTCTCCAAAGGGCGCCTGCTCTATGGACTCGACCGCGCTCGCAAGCCGATCCGCGTCGCGAACCAGGCGGTGATCGTGGAGGGATACCTGGATGTGATCGCCCTGCACCAGGCGGGCTATGAAAATGTCGTCTCGCCGATGGGTACTGCGCTGACTGAGGACCAGCTGCGCATGCTCAAGAAGTTCACGCGCCGCATCGTGCTCGCACTCGACCCGGATGTTGCCGGTCAGAAGGCCGTGTTACGCGGACTCGACGCGGCGCGTTCCGCCATGGACCGCGAAGGTGAACTGGGATTCGATGCGCGCGGCCTGCTGCGAAACGAAGCGCGCCTGCAGGCGGACCTGCGTGTGGCGAGCATGCCGGATGACCTCGACCCGGATGAGATCGTGGCGCGCGACAAGGCCGAATGGGCGAAATTAATGGAAGGCGCCAAACCGATCGTCACGCATGTGATGGAAACGCTTGCGGCCGGCCAGGACCTGAACGATGCCAAGGTCAAGAATCAGATCGTGGCGCAGGTGCTGCCCCTGATCGAGGATCTGCCAAACGCGGTGGAACGCGATACGTACCGACAGAACCTGGCGCGCCTGCTGCGGGTGGATGAACGCACCCTGGCTGGCGCGCCGGCGCGGGTTCCGTTGACGAGGCGCCGGCCGCGATCCATGGAGCGGGACCGAATCATCGAGGTATCCGAAGCGGTTCCAGCGGTCTCACCCACCTCGCGGATCGAATCCTATTGTCTTGGTGTTCTGTACCGGCGGCCGGATCTGTTGTATCGACTCGATCGTCAATTGCAGGAATTCGGCCTGAGCGCGCTGGCCGCGGAGGATTTCGGTTATACTGACCATCAGGTGTTGTTCCGTCTGGTGCGACAGGCAGTGGAGCAGGATGAGAAGGATCATCATCATTATCTGGTGAGCCATCTGCCGGAACCGCTGGAGGGCCTTTCGAGGGAATTGTTGAGCGTGACGGAGAAACTCGACCTGCTCGAAGAGCGGATCCTGGAGGAACTGGTGGGCCGCTTCATCGATTTGCGGCGCACGGTCGCGCAGGGGAACATCAACCAGCTTCGCTTCCTGCAGGAGGAGGCGCAGGGACAGGGTGGTGCAAATTTGAAAATATATCAGGAGCAGGCATTGCAATTCACGCGCCTGCTCCAGAGTCTGGATCTGGCGAAACGGAAGATGTCTATGAAGAGACAGGCGTGATGGTTGTCAAGTGAGATCACCATTCCAGGGAGAGAGATTCTGAATGCCCGCCAAATCCGCTAAGAAGCCAAAGCCCAGGACAAAGGCAGGGGGGAAACCGGGGTCGCCTTCGGGGAAATGGAAAGGCGCTGGGCTTAAAAAGAAAAAATCCAAGGGAACACCCAAAAAGCTTTCCGTGCATGACGTGATGGTAATGGCCGGGGAGGGAAATGCCTACTTCGATTCACCCGTCGACGAGATGGTCGAACCGGATGAGGCTCTGCTCGTCCAACAGGAGGCCGACCTTGCCGACCTGGAGGTGAAGATTCGTGAAGTGGCCGTGGAGATGGCCGAGGATCCGGTTCGCCTCTACCTGCGCGAGATCGGACAGGTTAAGCTGCTTGACGCCGACAGCGAATTCCGTCTGGCCACACTGATCGAGGCGCAGCGCTTCCTGGCTGCCTTGCGCAAATTGAAACGGCGCAAGGGTTTGACCCCGCAGAGTTCCACCTATCATTCCCTGTTGTCCGAATTGTCCACCTCTTGGGACCGCCTGATCGAGGACGCCGAACGCGTCGACCACGAATTGCCAGACCTGGCGGGGATGATCGAAGAGATGCTTGGGCTGCATGCCAGTTGGGATGCGGAGGTCCCCTCCTATTTAAGGGCCTATTTGGATAACGGTCACTGGGGCGTGGATCATCTATGGGACAACCTGGCGCGGCATGCTTACAACGTCTTTCTATGCCTGTCCCTGCTGCCCATGGATTTTTCCCGCTGGTTGCTGGAATTTGTACGCGTTCATCAAGCCCTGCCCATGCAGGGG
>VGNF01000016.1 GCA_016866195.1 Chloroflexota bacterium
CCCCAACCGCAAACGCGGGTTTGAAGGCTTCAATAAACTCTTCAATGCCTATGTAACGGCAAAGGTTCTCCATGCGCCATTAAACAGAGATGATGTTTCGAAGTTGGCCGAGATCATTTGGATGATTACCGAATTCTGGCTGAGCAGTCTCGAGCTTGCGGGCAAGACTGTGGACGAAGCCCAAATGGAACACGGTGTGCAATTAATGATGTTGATCCTGGAACCGTATATTCAACAATAGGAGATCACTATGTCTGAAACAAATTTCCGCAAACTCACTGGCGTCTTTTTCATCCTCGGAGCAGCTCTCGTCAATATTCCCTTCACGTTGCTCATCATGAACTTTGACTATCCCGACATCCTGCGCCAGCCTACTGCCGAAATTCTCGCACGTTTTCAAGCTGGCGGCGACGCCCTCATTTACACCTGGCTTGCATTTGCATGGGTCGGTTTACCCATGCTTCTGGGCGCGATCATGCTCAAACGAGTCCTTGCCAGTGAGCATTCTCCCCTTTTGGAAACAGCGACGACTCTCGGCGTGATCGGATTCATCGTACAGGTGATCGGACTCTTGCGCTGGGTCTTTGTCATCCCCGTCCTCGCCCGCCTCTTCACCGACCCGACGACTGATTCAGTCACGAAGGCATCCATCTCCGCTGTATTCGTTGCCGTCCACCAATACGGAGGGGTTGTCCTTGGCGAACACCTTGGGCAATTCCTCACCATCCTGTGGATGAGCATGATCAGCGGCATCATCTACAACTCAAAGATGTTCAGCAAATGGGTCGCCTGGCTCGGATGGTTCGCCTCCGCCGTCTACCTCCTCGCGCAAACCGAGTTACTTGCCACCGCAATTCCAAATTTCCAGACGATGGATTGGGCAGGATTGTATGGTAGCCTGCTATGGCTGGTCTGGATGATCGTCGTTGGCGTGTATCTCGTCAAACCCAAAGCGAGCAGGTTTCAGTAACGAGGAGATAAAAATGAAAGCGATTATTTACACCCAATATGGTCCCCCGGATGTCCTTCAACTCCTGGATATTCCAAAGCCCGAGCCAGCGGATTATCAGATATTGGTCAAGGTCTGCGCCGCATCCATCAACGCGCTAGATTATCGACGCTTCGAGGGCATTTCCTTCTTCGGTCGCCTCATGGAAGAGCGGATGATCAAATCCGTCGGCAAGCCGCTCGGCGCGGATATTGCGGGAGTTGTCGAAGCGGTTGGGTTGAACGTCAAACAGTTCAAGCCGGGCGACGAGGTCTTCGGAACGTCCGTAGGATCGAAGGGAGGTTTTGCCGAGTATGCCGTTTCCGTTGGAAACAACCTGGCACCGAAACCGTCGAATCTGTCGTTTGAAGCCGCGGCGGCTGTTCCCGTCGCGGCGGTCACCGCCCTGCAGGGACTGCGCGATAAGGCACAGATTCAATCCGGGCAAAAGGTTCTCATCAACGGCGCGGGCGGAGGCGTCGGCACGTTCGCGGTGCAGATCGCCAAAGCCTTGGGCGCGGAAGTGACCGCTGTGTGCAGCGCACGCAACGCGGAGATGGCGCATTCGATTGGCGCAAGCCATGTCATTGATTACGCCAAAGAAGATTTCACGCAAAGCGGTCGGCGCTACGACCTGATCTTTGCCGTAAATGGGTATTATCCACTTTCCGTATATCGGCGTGCGTTGAATCCCCGGGGCGTCTATCTCTGTGCCGGCGGAACGCTTCCGCAAATTTTTCAAGCCATGCTTTTGGGACCTTTGATGACAAGCAAGAACGGAAAGAAGTTGGGTTCCATGGGGATCGCAAGAATCAACCAGAAGGATTTGTTATGCCTGAAGGAACTATTCGAAGCGGGCAAGGTCGCGCCGGTCGTGGATAAAACGTACCCGCTGAACGAGGTCCCCGATGCGATGCGCTATCTTTTGGAAGGACACGCACGCGGGAAAATCGTCGTTCGAGTACCTTCATAGGGCGCAACGAGTATTTCATTCCCCAGGGAAATCAGCTGTTCATGATTGCAACCGACAGGCCGAATGACGGCATGGTTCAATCCATATTAATGACCGTTCGATTTATGTCCCCGCCGCAATCCGGCACGCATGATGCAACGATGGCGGACAACGGCAAGACCTTCGTTATGAATATCGGGGACAAGCTCCGCATCCACCTCGATTATAGCTATGCTTGGTCTGCGACTTCGATCAGCAATCCCGCTGTGATCGAGGGCGCCGGGGATGGATATTACGCGTTCTCCAGCGGATCTACAACGTTGACCATGACCGGCAATCCTACTTGCCTGAATAATACCCCGCCCTGCGGAATACCTTCGATGATGTTCACAATCACCGTGATCGTTCAATAGCGGATTATGCGTGTAAAACCCCCGAAAGGGGCGACTACCTCTTCACACAAATCAGCCCCTTCAAATACGCTCCCTCGGGAAAATGCAAATTGACCGGGTGATCCGCGGCCTGCGAAAGATGCTCAATAATGGAAGCCTCCGCGCCGGCATCCAAGGCGGCCGCGGCGACGATCTTTTGAAAGAGCGCTGTGTCCACGCCGCCGGAGCATGAAAAAGTCGCAAGGATCCCACCGCTGCGCAATAACTTGAACGCCAGCAGATTAATGTCCTTGTATGCGCGCGAGGCCTTATCCGCTTGCGCCGAAGTGGGTGCAAATTTTGGCGGGTCGAGCACGATCAGGTCGAACGAACGGTTCTCATCGCGGAACTTCCTCAATAATTGAAATATATCCCCTTCGAGCGAAGTGTGACGCTCCACGGGCAGCGCGTTCAGCGCAAGGTTTTTCTCGAGCAGACCCAGCGCGGCCGCGGACGAATCAACCGATAAAACGGATTTCGCTCCGTTTGCCAGCGCGTTCAATGAAAATCCGCCCGTATAGCAAAAACAATTCAGGACCTCGCGATCCTTCGCAAGCTCCCCCACCCTTCTTCGATTGTCGCGTTGGTCGAGATAAAAGCCCGTCTTGTGGCCATGTTCGATGTCGACCAGGAACTTCAACCCGTTCTCCATGATCGTGATCTGCGATTCGGGGATCGCGCCGCGCAGAATCCCCCGGGCTGGTTCGAGTCCTTCCAGATCGCGCACATCGGCATCGGAGCGTTCATAGATGCTGCGGATGCCCGTCTCTTCGACCAGCAGATCCGCGCAGGTCTGCTTCCAGAATTCGGATCCGGCGGTGAGGGACTGAAGCACCAGCACATCGTCGTACCGGTCGACGATCAGGCCGGGGATTCCATCCGATTCCGCGTTAACCAGTCGGAATGCATTCGAGTGGATAGCGACCTTCAACGATTGGCGCAGCTCGATCGCAGTTCGAATCCTCCTGCGCAGGAATCCGCTGCCCACCGGCTCGTCTTCGAAAGTCCAGACGCGGGCGCGGATCTGCGAATGCGGGGAAAAAGCCGCACGGGCGAGGAATTTTCCCTCGGACGAGAGCAGGTCGACGGTCGAACCGGAGACGGAGGTAGGTTCATCCACAGATTGAACCGCGCTGGCGAAGATCCACGGATGCCGGCGCAGCAGGCTTTTCTCCCTGCCCGGTTTGAGAATGATCTTCATGCTATTCACCGGGAAACGGCTGCAGGCGCTGCATCCAGTTCTCAACGTGATCGAGCGGTTTAAAATCGTATTTCGCGTACAATCCGTGCGCGTCATCCGTGGCCAGCAGCCAGCGGCGCACGTCCTTGAGATCCGGATGGTTGACGAGCGTTTCGACCAGCCATTTTCCCAATCCGCGCCCGCGATGCGCCTCATGAATGAAAACATCGCATAAATAGGCGATGATCGCATAATCCGTCACGACGCGCGCAAAGCCGATCTGCCGCTCACCCGCGTACAGCCCAAAGACGAGGGAATGTGCAATCCCAAGCTCCGTGCGCTCGCGCGGGCGTCCCCTGGCCCAGTACGATCGGCTGAGAAAATCGCATACAACGTCCGTGTCGATGCGTGAGGGATCCGTGCTGATCACATAGTCATCCCGGCGGACTTCGAAGAATGACGGCACGATTTGAGTGTATCACAGCATGGTATCATCAGCGGGTCAAAGGAGAAGCATGCTCAAGCCCATTCGTTGGAATACGTTCCTCAGGGACATGCTGGTGATTCAACTTGGTTTTCTATTGTATGGCCTGGCGATTGCGTTGATCGTGCGCGCAGACCTGGGGACGGGAACCTGGCTGGTATTGGAGATCGCGCTGGCGGATATTCTGGGGATCAAGATCGGTACGATGACGATTTTCATGGGCTTTCTGGTTCTGATCCTGGCTTTGGCCATGCGTGAGCGGGTGGGGTGGGGAACGTTGGCCAACATCCTGAGCATCGGCCCATGGTTGAACCTTTTTCTGGATCACATCACCACGCCGGCCGGAAATTTGATGTTCCAGATCGGCATGTTCCTGCTGGGCGTGCTCGTACAGGGGATCGCCACCGCCATCTACATCGGCGTGGAAGCGGGCGCGGGCCCGCGCGACAGCCTGATGCTGGCGGTGCACCGAATGACCGGCGTAAGCGTGCGCATGGCCAGAGGGTCCATCGAAGTCATCGTGGTCGTGATCGGATGGTTCCTGGGCGGTCCCGCGGGCTGGGGGACGCTGGCCTTTGCACTGTTGATCGGGCCGGCGGTTCAATGGGCCTTCAAACTGTTCAGGGTTAAGCCGCATCGGGAGGAGGACGAACCATCCCAAATCCTGATCGCCTAGAAGGAGAAATGAATGACCGAAGAAGCAGTCCATTTTCAAACGGAAATACCCCGGAAACGCTCCACGGCAGCCTTGATCGTCTTCGTACTCTTCACGCTGCCCACGCCGCTCTGTCTGCTCATCTACCACTTCGTGTTATGGTCCACCGAACAGGTCGCGCTCGCGTCCTTGAGTCAGAAGAATCTCGCCTGGGCGGGAACGATCGGACTCGGCGTTCAGGCGGTGCTCGTCAGCGGTCTCGCATTTGCCCCCCGGCGCTTCGTTGCGGATGATCGGTTCAAGGGCGCGTACCTGGGAATCCTTGGTGCAGCCCTGATTGGTTTCCCCGCGCTGGCACTACGTGTGCTGGATTCAAACAGCGACCAAGTCGGGGCTCTGCTGCAAACCTTGTTGGCGCTAGTATCAGCTTTCGTTGTAATGCGCTTTAAACGGAATGAATTGCAATGGAACCGAGGTGCACTCCCATTTGGATTGCTCGTCGCGGGCGCCGGACTCGCTCCGCTGGCCGTATATGGATCGTTCGGTTCTCCGGGCGATGCAGTTCTCAGTTTGATCGCCGGGCTGGCGATTGGTCTGTTGGTATCGGTACTTTTTTCGACCACCGGCAATGTGCTGTTGGATGGGTTCGGTGCCGGCGCAGTTCTGGCACTGCTCGCATCCGCGCTTGGATACGACGGCGCCCAACTCATCCTGATGGCGATCCTGCCCGCCTTCGCTTTTGGGATCGCGGCCTTGCTCCCTGCGCGCGCGCCTACCGCAGCCGCCGCCGGCCTGCTTGCGTTCGCCGGCCTGGCCTTTTTCGATCCAACAGAGCTGACCATCCTGCTCGGGGATATCTTCAGCCTCGCCCTCAAAGCCTGCGGCGTTGCGCTGTTGATCGGGTGGACCGTCAGCCTGCTGGCACTGGTTCTGAGAAGATTCTCAGCCTCGCTTGCCGGGCCTCGAACCAAACGCGCCGTAGGTTGGGCTGGGAGTGGCGTGCTCGGGCTCTTCCTGATCGCGCTGTTCTTTCTCTTCGGCAACCCGGGCAACTACGGCGACCGCCTGTTCGTCATTCTGAAGGACCAGGCGGATATTTCAGACGCGGAGGAGATTGAGGATCGCGAGCAGCGATTACGAGCATCCTTTGAACGACTGACCGAACATGCGGATGCCACCCAGTCGGACCTGCGGGAATTCTTCGAGTCGGCGCGCATCGCCTATACACCCTATTACCTCGAGAATGCCATCGAAGTGCGCGGAGGAACGCTGGTGCGGCTTTATTTGATGACCCGCCCCGAAGTCGACCGCGTGATCCCAAGCCCGCGCCTGCGCGCCGCGCCCGCAGACGACCCTGTACCCGGGTACGAGACCTCCATCCGCGGCGAAGCCCGATGGAACATCGTCATGATCGGCGCCGACAAGGTGTGGCAGGAATTCGATGTGCGCGGTGAGGGCATTCTTGTGGGTCAGTCTGACTCCGGTGTGGATGGAAACCACACGGCCCTCCGCAAGCAGTATCGCGGCCTTTATCAGGGTGACGATTACAACTGGTTCGATCCCTGGGACGGAACAACCTCCCCTAACGATGAAGGCGGTCACGGAACCCATACGCTGGGCACGATCCTTGGCTCCGATGGCATCGGCGTCGCGCCTGCAGCGCAATGGATCGGGTGTGTGAACCTGGATCGCAACCTCGGCAATTCCGCGCTCTATCTGGACTGCATGCAGTTCATGCTCGCGCCTTTCCCACTGGGCGGTGACCCTTTCAAGGACGGCGATCCATCCAAAGCGGTTCATGTAATGAACAACTCCTGGGGCTGCCCGGAGATCGAGGGCTGCGATCCGAATGCCTTAAAAATCGCGACCGACAACCTGCGGCATGCCGGCATCTTCGTCGTTGTATCCACCGGCAATGACGGCCCGGATTGCGAAACGGTCGCCTCCCCACTTTCCTTGTACGACTCCGTGTTCTCCGTCGGCGCGATCGATCAATTTGGGAACATGGCGGATTTCAGCAGCCGCGGGCCGGTCACCGCCGACGGCTCGGGGCGCATGAAACCGGACATCGCCGCGCCCGGTGTGGAGATCCTCTCCGCCCTGCCGCAGAATACCTACGGCACGAACAGCGGCACTTCCATGGCCGGGCCTCACGTGGTCGGTGTGGTGGCGTTGATCTGGTCCGCGCAACCGGACCTGATCGGAGACATCGATGCCACCGAGCAGTTGATCATCGACACCGCGCAGCCCTATGATGGATACACCTCCTCCGGATGTTTCAGCGGGGGAAGACCGAACGCCGCCTATGGATATGGCATCGTGAATGTGTACGAGGCGGTGAAGAAAGCGTTGGAGGAATGACGTGCCGAAAGTGACCCGCCCGAAATTCCCGAAAGGGTATGTGGACCATCCAACCTCCGAGGTTTCCTGGGAGCATGTGGAAAAACGTTTGAGCGACTCGCTCAACTACTGGTTGTGTTCTGTCTACCCCGAGGGCCGACCGCATGTCGTGCCGCGCTGGGGCGCCTGGCTGGATGGCTGTCTGTACTACGATGGAAGTGCGGAAACGCGCCACGCACGCAACCTGGTGAAGAATCCGCATGTTACCCTGCACCTCGAAAGCGGGAACGACGTGGTCATCCTGGAGGGGATTTCCAAACCCGTCTCCAGGCCGGACCCCGCCTTTGCGCGGCGGCTCTCGCAGATTTATCGCAAAAAGTACGAATCGGAAGGGTACGCTCCCAAGCCCACCCAATGGGACGATGGCGGTTTGTACGCCTTCACGCCGCGGCAGTGCCTGGCATGGACCAGGTTCTTCGAAAATCCGACCAAGTTCATCTTTTGAACGGAGAGATCATGATCGTACGTATGTGGCACGGCAGGGTTCCCACGTCGAAGGCAAAAGCGTACCGTGAGTTTACGATCGGGCGCGCCATCCCCGATTATCGAGCGGTGGAGGGCAACCTGAGTGTGCACATCCTCGAACGCACCGAGGGCGAAATCACCCACTTCATCACACTCACCTTCTGGAAGGACGTGGAATCGATCAAGGGCTTCGCCGGCGAGGATGTGGAACGGGCAAAATACTACCCCGAGGACTCGGATTTCCTGCTGGAGTTTGAACCCACAGTCGTCCACTACCAAGTGGTGGGACAGGCCTGAAAATCCCCTGGCATTCAAAAAGAAGAACGTGGAGATTTGGTATGCACATCGTTCATGTTCATGTACACGTCAAGCCGGAATTCGTGGAGGACTTCAAACAGGCGACCATCGAGAACGCCTCGAACAGCGTACAGGAAGCCGGCGTGGCGCGCTTCGACGTGATTCAGAGTATCGATGATCCGACGCGCTTCATCCTGGTTGAGGTCTACCGAAACACACAAGTCTCCGCCGCGCATAAGGAGACCGCACATTACGCCAGATGGCGCGATGCCGTCACACCGATGATGGCTGAACCGCGCCAGGGGATCAAATATACAAACGTGTTTCCCCAAGACGCCGGCTGGTAGTGGGATGATGTCCTTCGAGTTTGCCACTGCCAACCGCATTCTCTTTGGCGCCGGCAAACTGAACGAGCTTGGCGGCCTGATCGAACCGCGCATGAAGCGGGCGCTCCTGGTGCGCGGGCGTTCCTCTGATGCCATCCCGCGCGCAAGGGAGGTACTCTCCCTCTGCCAAATGCAGGTGATCGAATTCGAGGTCCACGGCGAACCCACTGTCCAGGTAATCCGGGAAGGGATTCAGTTCGGGCAAGGTTGCGATCTGGTCATCGGTCTCGGGGGTGGAAGTGTGCTGGATACAGGGAAGGCAATTTCCGCGCTGGTCACCAATCCCGGCGACCCCCTGGATTATCTCGAAGTGATCGGCAGGGGCCAGGCACTGACGAACGCTCCGCTGTCGTACATCGCCATCCCCACCACCGCGGGGACCGGTACGGAGGTCACACGCAACGCGGTGATCGAATCGCGGGAACATCGGGTCAAGGTCAGCCTGCGCAGCCCGGCCATGCTGCCGCGGATCGCGCTTGTGGACCCAGAATTGACATACAGCCTGCCTCCCGATGTCACCGCCGCAACCGGGCTGGACGCGTTGACCCAGTTGATCGAGCCGTTTGTCTCAGTCAAAGCCAACCCGATCACCGATGCGATTTGCCGCGAGGGTATACGTCGCGCAGCCCGCTCGTTGAAGAGGGCATACCGCAATGGAAACGACAAGGATGCGCGTGAGGACATGTCGCTGGCAAGTTTGTTCGGCGGACTGGCGCTGGCAAACGCCGCGCTCGGCGCCGTGCACGGATTCGCCGGCCCGTTGGGCGGCATGCTTCAGGCTCCCCATGGGGCGGTCTGCGCCTGGCTGCTTCCCCTGGTGATGGAGGCAAACCTGAATGCGTTCGAGACGCGTCAACCACAGCACCCTGCACTGCAACGGTATGCGAAAATTGCGCGGCTGCTGACAGGCGAGCCGGACACTTCAGCCCGGGATGGAGTACGTTGGGTGCAGACTCTGGTGCACGACTTGAAGATCCCTCCGCTCTCTGCCTATGGACTAACCCGAAGTCAGTTCCCTGAGGCGGTGGGGAAGGTCTTGAAATCCAGCAGTTTCCACGGCAACCCAATTCCACTTGCTGAAAGTGAACTTGAGCAAATTATGGAGCGGGCTATTGAACGGGAAGGCTTCGAGTAGGAAAAGATCAAAGAGAACAAGCAGGTTATGGAAGGTCGATACTTTCTGCAAGAGGATCGATACCTTTACGAGGGCATTTTCTTCTGGGTGGTCGGTATCGCAAAACCGGTCTGCACCACTCGATGCTCCAATTTTTCCTCTGAGTGGGACTCCAACAGCTCCACTGCATGCTTCACGACCTGCGGATCAAATTGACTGCCGGAGAATCGCTTCAACTCATCAATGATGGCTTGCTTGGATAGGGCTTTCCGGTATGGCCGGTGGGAAGCCATGGATTCAATTGCATCGGCTACGGCCACTATCCGCGCCTCGACCGGAATCTGCTGGCCGGATAATCCGCCTGGATATCCGTGCCCATCATAGAATTCATGATGATGGCGGACAATCGGCGTCAGCTGACGCAGGGAGGGATTCATTTCGAGCACGCGGGCACCGGTCTCAGGATGCTGCTTGATCACCTCATATTCCTCCCTGGTCAATTTTGCCGGCTTGGAAAGGATTTCCATCGGGACCCCAAGTTTCCCGACGTCATGCAGCAGGCTGCCTCTGCGAACAAGTTCAATTTGTTTTAAGTTCAGCCCCATGTTCCGGGCAATGTTGGTGGCAAAATCGGTCACCCGCCTGGAATGCCCCAGCACATATGGATCGCGCAGGTCGATGATCTCTGCCAGGGTATTCAACAGACCGTCGTTCAGCCTGTCGATCTCGTCCGCCTTGTTTTCAAGGGCAATATTCTTTTCCCGCAGTTCCGTCACGGCCGTACGGGTGCGCTCCACATACAGTCGCTGGCTGATCCGCAGCAGGAGCAGCGGCACCATCATCAGCAGGGCGCCCACCACGCCCTCCTGGCGGTAGCCGGCGATGAAGGCTGTGGAAATCAGTCCGATGCCAACATAGATCGTGACGAGCCAGGCGTATTGCTCCTTCCAGATATCCGCCGGTGAACGGTGCAAATCCAATCCAATGCCAATCGAGATCAGGCTGGCATTGACCAGGTAGACGATCAGAGCCGCCACGACGATCAGCACGGCCTGCACCAGCAGGGGAATTTCCAGGAGCGACCAACCGGAAAGGGAGAGCGCAAAGAGATAGACCATCGCCGCAATCACCTGGTTGCTGAGGTTGAAGACATATTTGTCAAACTTGCTGCGATATTTGCTGCCCACCACAACTGCATAGGTCAGGCTGAGTATGATTGCGGCGGTCGGACCATACAGCAAAGCGCCCGCCAACAGGGGCACTGCAGAGGTGGACAGGGAGGTCTTGCCAAGATACAGGTCGATTGAGTAAATCTCTGTCAGGACGACCAGGACCATGCAGGTCAGCAGTCCAGGCCCGGATTGCATCCAATTGATTTGAAAGTATTGTGGATCAAGGCGGTACAGGGCGAGGATGAGTGCCAGAGCGGCGAGCGCCATACCTCCGACGTAGAGATTAACCGCTTGACGCGAGCTGCGGAATCCCCCGGTTGGTTCTTTGGAAGAACTGGAATTGGTCGCCGGTTCCCCTTTATGATATGTGGTCTCCGCGGCGGGGAAATCCGCAGCATTGTTTTGGCCGGGTTTCGCCTCCAATTGCAGCATTTCCGATTCTCCTGAAATCAATTTCTTCTCCACGCTGCCAAGAAATTCTCGATAGGCTTCCCGGGTATAGGCATAGGACCGATTGCGTCCACTTAATTTCGAATGATAAAGAGCAGTGTCAGAATTGTGAATGATCTCCTCGGGGGTCTGGGTGAAGGATTCCCGTTCTGCGATCCCCAGGCTGACAGTGATCCGGATCGGTGTAACGCTGGTGGGGATGGTAAATTCGGAGTCTTCAATGGCGCGACGGATGACCTCCCCCCGCTCATAGGATTGCTGAACCGTGGCTTCCGGAAGCAGAATCGCAAATTCCTCACCGCCAAAACGCGACACCACATCGTAATCACGCACCGATTTCTTGAGAATGCGTGCGACTCCGATCAGGATTTCGTCTCCAGCCAGGTGGCCGTAGGTATTGTTGATGTTACGGAGCAGATCCAGGTCGACCATGATCACCGAAAGGGGGCGGTCAAACCGGTTTGCCCGGTCCAGTTCACTGGCCAGATGGTTCATGAAGTAACGATGGTTGAACAGACCGGTCTTGACATCCGTCTCCGTCTGCCGCTCGAGAGCAGGAATCCGCAGAGTGGTGTAGATCAAATACAGCGGGAGCAGGAACAGGACCATGGAATACGGGCTGGTGTTCCAGACCACATTCAGCATACAGCCGAAGGTGAGCATCGTAACATCCATTACAAATGGGAATACATCCAGCATGCGCGAGGTCTTCAAGTTCTCCCCGCGCGCCAGCCACAAGACGATTCCCAGGATGATGTGGTTCAGCAGGGTGTAGACCACCATGCTGACCGCGATGGAAAGGACACCCACGGAGGTCAACAAGGACCCGCTGGGATTGATGAGGTTGAAAACCAGATAAGCCGCAGCCATGACGACGAAGTTGGAGGTAGTGTTGAATGCCTGGATGTACCACGGCGGCCGGTTCCACAGCCACTCCACGATGTTCGAAATCAGGATCACCAGCAGGGTCTCACTTAAACCAAAATGCGCAAAAGCGAAACCGTAAACCAGAAAACTCAGTGTGTAATGGGAGCGAATGGTCGCCCCCACCACCTTGAAGATCAGGAAGAACGAGGCCAGCAGGGAGAGCACCAGCACACCCATCAAGTCGATCCCCGCGGCCGAGGGCAGGTTCCAAAGGAACACCCACAAACCCAGCAGATAGACTGCAATCAGGTAAATTCGCGCTGTCAGGGATAGGTCTCTCAAGGAGGGAGTCTCCGGTGCTTCCCGTTTCGCCGCTATTATAAGATACTTCCTCGATTTCTCAAAAAATGGACAAAAGGAGGCTCGACTTTCTCGTCTCGCCGCCTTTTGTTCTTGAGCCCTTCGGAGCCCCCGACTCCGAAGGAAAAGTGCCTTTATCGACGCACGAAGGATCACCCGTTCCAGCCGATGCTGGCGAGCAAACCTCCGGCAGGACTATTGATGTGAACCAGCAGAAAGTGTGTCACAGCAAGGAACAATAGGATCATGAAAATCACAAGCGCAATGGCGATGCCTCTGGGCAGGGGAAGAATGTGTACTCTCATGTGGATCTCCTCAGGATGTTCCATATTACTGGTCCCAATAATCCGTGTTCCAGCCGGCAGAGTTCCAGCCAGCGGAATTCCAACCGGCCGAGTTCCACCCCGCAGAATTCCAACCGGCTGAATTCCAACCTGCCGAGTTCCAGCCGGCGCTGGCCCAGCTGATCGGGTCCGAGCCGAGAAAGAGCAAATTGCTGGGCATGGTGCCCGTGTTTGCAGTTTGGGTGGTAGTGCCATACACAGCAGCATAGATATCAAGATAGCCGGCTCCGGCGGCGGAGGCGCTATAACCTGGCCAGTTCTTGTTGGCGGTTGCCATCAGTCGGTATTTGACCTGATCCGGGTTGAGGTTGGGCTCGTCTTGGAGCAGGAGCGCCACGGCACCGCTGACCATGGGTGCAGAAATCGATGTGCCGGACATCTTGAAGTACGTCTTGTCAATGCGGTTTGCCGGATGTTCCGTTGCGATAATCAGCTTGTCGTTTTCCGGCAGGAGGCCAATGATATTGCGCCCCGGAGCTGCCAGGTCAGGTTTTGCGAATCCATCCTCGGTCAGGCCATAAGCGGAGAAAGAAGCGACTTCATCATCAGCTGTGCTGAGTGTGCCCTTGTCATCTGTAGCACCCACAGTGATCACGAACGGATCATTGGCGGGAGGATACAACACGCCTGAGCCGCCATTACCGGCCGAGACCACCACCACAATGTTGTTGAACCATAGGATTTCCACCGCCGCGCAGAGCGGGCTGGTCTTGTAAGACTGGGCGACCGAGGAATTGAGCGAGAGGTTGACCACGCGGATGTTGTAATTATCCTTATTGTCATAAACCCATTGCAGGGAGTCGACCACATCCGACTCGTACAACATGCCCTGGTCGTCGGCGACTCGCACATTAAGTATTGTGGCTTTCGGCGCCACCCCGATGTACTTTCCGCTGGATTGCGAGCCGTTCCCGCCGATGATGCCGGCCACAAAGGTGCCGTGCCCATAGCGATCAACCCCGTCGTGATAGCTTGGGTTGAAATTAAGGTTGAGCTTGATGCGTTTGTCCAGATCCTTGGTTTTGTAGACGCCGCTATCCACCACGGCAACGGTCACACCCTTGCCCTGCAGTTTGTTCGCGGTGTTCCATAACTGCGTCGCGCCGATCACATTGTTGTAAACAATGGCCTGTTTGGTGCCATCCACGGTGGAATCGGCAATTGTGGTAGCAGTCAGTGTGTCCAGGCTGGCATCGCTGCCCGGTGCACTGGTGACGCGCAAGCCAACTGCATCGTAGTAGATCGTATCAGTCCTGCCAAAGCCAGCATGTTCCACATAGAGTTCCAGGCTGTCATAAAAATCAACCCATTGCCACACTTTCACGGCGGTGATATCCACATACACCAAGCCCGCATTTGACGCACCAACTGCATTGGCAAAAATCTTCGTCTTTACTTTGATTTCATTCTGCAACTTGCCGTTCACGTACGCATTGATCTTGAAATCCTTTGAAAAGGATGCGTTCGCATACGCATAAAAAACGGCCTCCACCTTGGTGATGGCGTTGCCGGGCACGGCTTCCATATTGAAGCCGGCAAAAGTTCCCTTTCCGTTTGAGACGCGATAGCCATAGGAGCCATTTGAGCCCAATCCGGAGCTGTCAACCATGTTGGCGACGTTCGTAAACTGGTTCGCAATAATCGTTCCAACGGAGGTTGCCCAGACCGTGGAAGTGACAGGATCGGAAACCGCTGTGAAAGTCGGCGCATCGTATGAAATCCAGCGCACCAGCGGGTTGCGGGCAAGCTTGTCAATTTCCTTGCCGGAGAGCTCAGCGGAAAAACTGGAGATGAAATCCAGTTCCTTCTTGATCTGGCCGCCGCCTTTGAGGACCTCATCCTCCACATCCTTAAGGTCTTTGTTCTTCGCCTCTTTCTGTACAATGACCATGAATGTGGCATCCGGGTTCTCTTCCGCCATCAGGAGCAGGCGCGGATCCGCCTTGGATTCATCCTGACCGTTGCCGGCCTGGACAACCCCGGAGGGATCCAGCAGCATCGTAAGGATCAATGCCAGAATGGCAATCCGATTGAGCAATTCCTTGTTTCTTTTCATTATTGCTCCTTCCAATAACCCTGCTACCATTATTTCATAATGACGCGAGGGCGGGTATACGTGGAGGCACGTATTTTTCCAGTTTTTACCATCACAAATCTGTAAGGGGGGGGATAAAAGGCCCTTCCGGATGCTTCTCGAGAGGTTTTAGACTCCCTTTCCTGCCGCCTTGCGGATTTTCGCACTTTTCATCTCCGCCAGCCGGCGCTTGAGGGCGGGCACCTGCAGGGCGTTATACAGCAGGTAGAGCGGCAGGATGTTCAACACCGAGGCAAAGGGATTGACCCTCCAGATCAAGGCCGTGGCGGCACCCATGGACAGGATCGTGAAATCGAGAAACAGGGTGAGAAATTCAAACAAGCCCGATTCGGCAAAGCTCTGACCGCGTGCCAGTTCAACCACCACCCCCAGCAGGAAATGATTCACAAATACCAGGACCAGAGCCGCGGCAGTCATTCCCAGCGCTGTGGTCAGGTCGACTCTGCCCGTCCCCCGGGTGATCAGTTCAAACACCAGCCCCGCCAGAAAAACCGAGAGGACATGGTTTCCAATGTTGAAGCTCTGGATATACCAGGGATATTTGTGCCAGATCCATTCAATCAGGTGAGAAAAAATGATCACTGCCATCGCAGTGACCGAACCAAACGCAATGAATGCAAACCCATATACAAACCAGGCAATGCTGTAATTCGTCCGATTGGTCGGCCCTTCCACCTTGAGCGTCTGGCCCACGGCCCCCAGGACCCCCAGAAGGTATAAATAGGGGTTCTCCAGATCCAGGCTCATCCCCATTCGTACGATGAGCAAACCCCCGGCCAGCAGGATCCCCAGGATGTATACTTTCGCGGTTAATGACAGGCTCTTCATGTTGGCTCTCTGGTTATTTCAATTCACGTTTCAAGAATCAATCCTTGATCGAAGAGCAAGAGGCAGTCCAGCCGCCATGGAATGTGGAGTGGAACCGCAGGTCCGCATCCGTCAGGCCTGTGACTTTGCGTCCCTGCCTTTCGGCAGGTTTGCCATTTCTTTGCCGGGTGGAAACCCGTTTCTTTACACTGGTCGGTCAGCTACCCTGCGGACGATTTCCCTGAAGCCCATCGGCAGGCATACTTCACAGTCGCTCGCCCGGTCTTAGGGATTCGAGCCAGTCGAATGTCACCTGACTCAACCCAAAGGTCCGACCCAGATGGTTTTCATCCGACCGCTTCGCACCACACACTCCCACCCACCAATGAGAATGCAGGGAGTTCGGGTCGGTCTTACTTGTTCAGCCGTTCCAGCCCGCCAAGGGGCAGAACCGAGCACAATCAACCGGGATGGAATAAGCAGTGTCAGTTTGGCAGGCCGAGGTGTTCCAGCCCGCCATCCGGCAGGTTCCGGCCACCCCTGTGCTGCCGCCGGAGGCCATGACCATCCCAATAGCGAGGGCAAACAACAGGGTCAATATGAGCAGGACTTTGAGAAACGTTCTCATCACACTGCCTTTAAAGAATCGAGATGGGCTGTATCAATTAAATTATGTCCCCCTTTCAACTTCCGGCAATACGTAGACCTACGTATTTTTCAGTTGGGATGAAAACCGGGCTGGCAGCAGGATTGGGAGAGGAAAATGAATTGCGCCCCTTCCCTGAATCCGCCCCTCATTGCTCCATGGACAGGATCCCGCGCTTGACGGCATACAGGATGAGGTCTTTCTGGCCCCGCAGGGACAATTTCTTCATGAAGCGGCTGCGGTGAACCTCCACCGTGCGGGGGCTGATCGAAAGTTTTTCCCCGATTTCGGTACTCGACAAGCCGTGAGCCGCCATCTGCAGGATTTCCCGTTCACGCGCAGTCAGTGTCTCGAACACATCCGCCGGGGCATTTTCAATCTCCAACTCGGCCGCCTCCAACCGGACGGCCAGCTTTTCACTCAAGTACCGCCTGCCCTCCAACACCTCATGAATGGCGGTGACCAGTTCGCTCGGGCCGGCGTCCTTGAGCACATACCCCGACGCACCCTCGCGCAGGGCTTCCGCCACATAGGGTTCTGAACTGTACATGGAAAGCACGATGCTGCGGGTGTCCGGTGAATGTTTCTTAACATGACGCAGTACTTCCATGCCATTCATGTCCGGCATCATCAGGTCGGTGATCACCACATTGGGATGCAGCCTTTCCAACAGTTGAATCGCCTGCAGCCCATCCGCCGCCTCGCCAATGACCTGGAATTCCGACTCGGACCCCAGCAGGTTGCGCAAGCCCTGGCGGATCAGAGGATGATCGTCAATCAGCAGGATCGTAACGGTCATGTTTTCGTCGCTCGAGGTGTGCCCCCGCCAGGGGCAGCACGGCCTGGATTTTCGTTCCGTGGCCGGGGGCTGAAAGGATCTTTATATATCCGCCCACCAGGGCTGCCCGTTCGTGCATCCCGCCCAGACCGCTGGTGGACTGGGCATGATCCAGGCCGGTTTCAAATCCCCGCCCCTGGTCGCTCACAGTCAGCGTGACCGCCTGCTCATGGAGCTCAAGTTCGACGGTGACCTCCTCAACCTGTGCGTGCCGCGCTGTGTTGGTCAGGGCTTCTTGAATGATGCGGTAAGCAGCGGTCTCGATCTCCGGCGGGAGCCGCCGCGTGAACTGCTCACCAAGCAGCTTGACCTTTATGCCGGTCTGGTTGGTATAACGCTCAAAATGCCAAACCAGGGTGGGCACCAGTCCGACGTCGTCCAGCAGGCTTGGGCGGAGGTTCAAGGACATCTCGCGGATCTGGGCAATCACATCGCTCACCGATTTCTGCACCTCCTCCAGGTCCATGCGGAAGGAACCAGCCGCCTGAGTCTTCACGCCCTCGAGCATGAACTGCAGTCCTGTAAGGACCTGCCCGAGTTGGTCGTGCAGTTCGCGCGCAATATGGCGGCGTTCCGCCTCCTGAACGTTCACCAGGCTCTTTGCCAACTGCCATTGACTCTCCCGCCCGGCACGGATCTGTTCGAACAGCCGTGCGTTTTCATAGGCACTGGAGGCCTGATCCGCCAGCCCTTTCAACAGGGCGATCTCATCCAACCGCGGGATCTCCTGATCCCTGGTGAAGGCGGTGACCACCGCCCCCAGCAGGGTCTCCCCATGGTGCATGACCGCTATCACGATCGACTTGATCCTCAGCTGGTCAAAGATCGGCTGGAGGGGGATGTGGGGATACTCACGGATATCGGGGATCATCAGCACGGGATCCTGACGGGTCAGGGGCCTTGGCAGCACAGCTTGGTTGATATCAAAATGAGTTCCACCCAGCGCACGAAAGGCCGGGTGTTCGCTATAGGACGCTGCAACCCGAAAGGACTCCTTGCCGAAAACCGGCAGGATGACCGCCGTTCCGGCGGCATGCAGCATCTGGTTATTCACCATGCAAATGGTCATCAGGACCTGTTCCGAATCGAACTGTCCGCTCAGGCGCGCGGCGGTCTTGAGCAGAGCCTCGGCACGGCTGGCCTGGCGTCGCACTTCCCGCGTGGCCTCGCGTTCCGCGGAAACATCCCGCAGCACCAGGACGTTCCCAAACAACTTTCCTCGTGCATCGCGGTTTAGGTTTACATTCACCTCAACCAGTGAAACCCCCCCATCCAAGGAATGCAAATAACCCACAACGCCGCTTTTCGATCCGCGTTCCGGAGACGCCCCTTTTAAACTCAGAAAGTCCACGGAATTGCCGCTGACCTCCTCCTTGAAAACCACCACCTCGCCCAGACTGCGTCCAACCGCCCAATCCTCGCGACAACCGGTCAACTTCGCACCTGCGGTGTTGATGTAACTGATGGCGCCCTTGCGGTCGACGGCCACCACCCCGTCCCCGATGCTGGTCAGGATTGTGTTGAACCACTGCAGGTTCTCTGCGAGTTGGGTTTCCAGGCGGTGTCTGGCAAGGGCAGTCTCGATGTTGGCAAAAACGTGGTTTTTCTCGAAGGGCTCAATGATGAATCCAAAGGACCCTGTGGGGCCTGCATGACCAACCAGATCGTGGCTGTCGCGGTGGACAATATACATCACCGGTACATCATGTTGTTCGCGGATCAGGCTCCCCGTCGGGAAGCCGCGTGGATGCCCCCTCAGGCGAATATCCATGAGCACGAGCTCGGCCCCAAATTTGTCGATCATCGAGTAGAACTCGTGGGCGGATCGGGCGGTGTGAACCACCTGGTAGCCAAGCTTGTCCAATATCTCCTTCAATGCTCCGTCCGAGGATTCGTCCGGATCTAGGATCAATATTTTGACCGAGGTCATGAATCAATCTCTGTGAAGCGTGCTCCTGTTCTTTGCTGCCGGCGGAGGATTATCTCCCTCAGGCTCGATGCTTTTCTGCCCCGTCATCCCTACAGGCTTGGAGGCTCGTTCATTATAAACATGCTTGTAAGCAGTCTGGATTGAAGTTCCATTTCACTGCAGCGGTACGGGCTGGATTCGCACCCATCCGGCAAGATCGGGCATTTATTTATATTAAGGAAGAGGATGGTTACCTGCCGAGCAGAACAGAGGGTTCAGATTCGCGATTCCCTCCGATGCACATACGAGCCTGAAAGGAGCGTGCGCTCCCGCCTGGCCTTGCGCAGGCCAGTTCCCACCTTTTACATCCATCCACGGCCGCAGGCACTCCGATGGATAAAAAATGCGCGGTTTTCAATGGATGACCAGGTCACCGTGGTGGAGGGCGCGATCCCACTCATTCCGATAATGTCTCCCCTCGGTGATTACGCCTTTATCTCTGATGCAAACGAGAATTACTGTTTCTTGTAAAAATTTCCAGAAGGGATTGGGCCGAAACAAGCTAGGAAATCGTAACTACAGGTTGGGTATTAACGCAGCACTCTGTTAACGCGATTATGGGGCGATTTCCTCGCCCCATAATCCCATTCATTACCAGCGATGTGAATTCTAGCCTTTGTAGGTGCTGAACTTGAAGGGCGCATACAGCGGGCAGAACGCGATCACCGAGGTCAACACGAATACCGCCGCGAGCACCACTCGCACGACGCCGGAGATCAGCAGGGCGATCGCATCCGCCCGGTCGCCTTCCACGAAGACATCCCGCCCGGCCGGTATGCGGGTAAATACCGCGACCTGCTGGAAATCCCGCTTTAACGGGGAGTCAGCGCGCTGAAGTACGGGCAGGATGCGGGTAATGCGTTCGAATATCTTCTGGTCGATCATTGGTTAAATCACATATTCCACCGTGCGCCAGGTTGGCTATTCCTCGACAGTAAAATTCACGATCAACTCATAAGTTCCCGGTGATTGCTCCAGCGGGTCGTTTTCGACCTGCCGGTTGACTTGCATCACATAGTGCAGGGTATGCAACCCTTCGGGAATGTTTCTCAATCGAATCCTCCAGAGACGGTGTTCGATCCAACCCCCATCCACTTCTTCATGAAAATCGACAATGTTGAAGGCCGGCAGATCCACTTCATGCCCATCGATGAACAGCTCCCAGGTGCGGGCCTCCCAGAGAGCATCGCGCAGGTCTTTGTCCGGGGCCTGGAGGCCGCCTCCGATGAACAACTCATTCACCTGTGGAACGGTGCACTCCGTGGTCCGGATCCCCGGTAGATTGGTCAATTCCCTGCTGCAGTAATCCCAGATCGGCGTCCAGTTCGAATGGCCGTAGCGGTTGACCCACATCGGTCCGATCTTTTCACTCGGCCAGATCTTGTCAGCTGGCCCGCAGGAGACCAGTATCAGTCCAGTCAGTATGCCGAGGACCGAATGCGAAGGAGGTTTCATTCTGATTCTCCAATGATGGGGTATGCCCGGCAGTCAGGCAGGGTCGGTTTTTTTCCTCCCCGCCATAGCCCGCAGCGATTTGCGAGCCCCGGTTTATGTCAGTACGCGGTTGCGATTATACCGGCGATTGCCGTGATCATTCCAAATCCCTGAAGTCTTGAAACTTTGTCCTTCAAGAAGAGAACTGCCAGTGTAATGGTCACGACAGACAACGCAGAGGCGATGGGCGTAATCAATATTGCATCTCCAATCATCAATCCATAATTTACGAGCGCCACCGCGACGACTTCGATAACGCCCATAAAGAGAATCACGGATTTTTTTCCTGTCGAAGTGCCTCTTAATCCAATTTCCTGCCTTCCAGCCAAAGAGAAGATAAGCAGGAATACGACAATTCCGAATTTGACAAGCAGGGTGTTTAACAGCCACCCGATCTCTTCAGAAATAATTTCGCTGACATTCCAAAAGATTCCAAAGAAAAAAGCGCCCAGGATCGCCTCCCTGACACCCAGGGAAAGCTGAAAACCCTGACTTCTAACACCACCCCAATCGATCGAAGCGAGCGTTGCGCCGGAGATGATCATGCATACACCCAGGGCCTGGGTCGTGGTAAGCCGTTGTCCCATAAAGAGAAAGGCGAACAACATGGTAAACACGGCCCATAAATTCATGATTGCGGCAATGATCGACACATTCCCCTTTTCAAAGCCCTTGAAAAAGAACAAATACCCAGCGGCGTAGACCGCGGCTGCAACGGGAGTCAAGCCGATCGCCAGGATGGAAGCATTCCTCTCAGGTTTCATGGCCAAGGTGATCAGCAGGACAGCTGCCAGGCCAGCCAATTGTGACCAAAACAGGGATTTGAAAAAGCCAATTTGTTTGGAAAAAACCCCGCCCAGAAAATCATAAATCCCCCATCCAACCATGCCACCTATTCCCAATAATATGCTTAAGATGGTTGTGCTCATGAGCACGTATCTTCTCTTTGTCCTTATGGACGAGCAAACGTTAAGCGCCCAATAAAACCATCCACAGGCAGGGTGAAGTCACCCCGGCCTACTTGTGCATTTCCCCCTGCGGTTTTCCATCGTGGGTGTTTCATTGGAATCACCGGCTGGCCTTCTCCACCAGATACACAATCGACATATAGTCCTTCCCCGTCGCCTGGCTCATCCCGATCTCGCACGGGATATTGGATGAGTAGTGACCGTAATAGTCACCCGCCAGAACCTCAGCCGCCTCCATTTCGGTTGCGGAGCGGGTCAGTTCGGGGAACAACAGTCCACGGTCCCCGGCGAAAGCGCAACAGCCAAGGTTCAGCGGGAGGCTCACAGTTCCGGCGCATCGCTGTGCAATCGCCAGCATCTTGGTCTCCAAACCCAATTTACGCCCAGAGCAATTGGGATGCAGGATGATTTTTTCCTCGACTGGATGGACCTCAAGCTTGGGCAGGACGTGATCATGCAGGAATTCAACGGCATCCAGGATGGTGAGTTCCCCCCAACGCCGCCGGTCTTCCTCTTCAAGGTCATCCCGGCAGGTTCGCAGGCTGTGCACACAGGAGGTGGTATCGATGACAATGGGAATTTCGCCATGATTGGACCATTCCCACATCCGCCCCAAGATCTTCCTCAACATGGCTTGATGGGCCTGCACGTATCCTTTCGAGGCAAATGGCATTCCGCAGCATGCTCCAACGACATCATCCGGAACCTGCAAATGAATACCCGCCCTTCCGGAAACTATGACGAGCGCCTCCTGCAGGGAGCGCGGTTTTCGACCTGGCAGGTTGGGCACCCCCAACCTGCGCGAAATGCAGGACGGGAAATAAACAAAGTCCTTCCCCCCTGCGAGCTGGAACGCCGGTGCCGCCCGTGAAGGGAATGGAATCGATCCGTTCCATTTCGGCAGGGGAGTATGGAATATTTTCTCAGCGAGAACCGAAACCGCCCGGACACCATCGACCCCGGCGATGTTCTCAACTACATGCCCGAGCCGTACACCGAAGCCAATCACCTTTTCAACTGCGGAAAAATGACTCGCGATCCACAAGGCGACCCCTTCCTCGCGGTTCGATTCGGCGCGCAGACGCCGGGTCAGCTCGCCGGTGTCAATGCCCACCGGGCAGGCGGTGGCACACAACCCGTCCAGGGCGCAGGTGTCGTTCCCCGCGTAGGAATAATCGTCCAACAAGGAAGCCAGCAGGGAGGGGTCGGACGATGAGAATTGCAGCCGGGAGATCTCGCGGCGAATAACGATCCGCTGGCGCGGGGTCAGGGTCAATCTGCGTGAGGGGCATTTCGATTCGCAGAATCCGCACTCGATGCACTGATCCACCTCCCGCCCGACTTGTGCCATGCTCTTCACATGGGCAACATGCGCCTGCGGATCCGCGTTGATCACCACGCCGGGATTGAGCATATTAGCCGGATCCAGCAACGATTTGAGATCGCGCATGATCGCGTACGCCTCGGCACCCCACTCGGTTTCGACGAACGGCGCGGTGTTGCGGCCCGTCCCATGTTCGGCTTTGAGCGCCCCGTCATATTTCCCACTGACTACGCGCACGAGCTCCTCCATGAAGCCCGCGAAACGATTCAGCTCCTCCCCGGTGTTGAAAGACTGTGAGATGAGGAAATGCAGGTTGCCGTCTTTGGCATGGCCGAAGATCACGCCTTCCTGGTATCCGAACTCCGCGAACAGACGCTGCAAGTCGGTAACGCCCTCCGCCAGCAAAGGAACCGGGAACACGATATCTTCCGTGAGCAGCGTCGTGGCTGGCGGGCGCATCGCCCCGACGGACGGAATAATTCCCTTGCGAAGCTTCCACAAGGCGGCCTGGGCTGCGGGATCGTCCGTGAATGCTACATCGTGAAGCAGGCGCAGGTCTCGAATCACCCGATCCGCTTCACGCTGGAACTGAAGAATGGATTCCCTGTCTTCAGCCTGATACTCAACCAAAATAGCCGCCGCCTCGCCGGGCAGTTGGCGCAGCTCGGCCGGCGCACCCGGCAGGTCCTGCACGGAGCGCAGCGAGGCGCGGTCCATGATCTCGGCCGCGCGCGCGCCGGATAATCTGAGCGGATGGATCGCGGCCGCCGCGTCCCGTACATTTCGAAAATACAACTGGCCGGTATATTTATGCGCAAATTCCGGCAGGGTGTGCAGTACCGCCTCGGCGATGAATCCAAGCGTTCCCTCCGA
>VGNF01000017.1 GCA_016866195.1 Chloroflexota bacterium
TCGGCTTGAACATGCGGGTGGCGGCGTTCTCGAACTTCGCCAGCGCGCTGCGGAAGATCAATTCCACGCTGCCGACCGGGCCGTTGCGGTGTTTGGCGACGATGATCTCGGCGATGTTCTGTTTCTGACTGTCCTCCTCGTACTGGTCGGGGCGGTAGATGAACATCACGATGTCAGAGTCCTGCTCGAGCGATCCACTCTCGCGCAGGTCTGAGAGCACCGGGCGTTTGTCTGTGCGCTGTTCCACCGCGCGGCTGAGCTGCGCCGCCGTCAGCACGGGCACGTTCAATTCGCGCGCCAGCGTCTTCAAATTACGCGAGATGTAGGAAACCTCCTGTACGCGGTTTTCATTGCGCACATCCCCGCCCATGAGCTGCAGGTAATCCACGATGATCAGATCGAGGCCGAATTCCATGTGCAGGCGGCGGCATTTCGTGCGTAATTGCATCGGCGTGATGGCGGGCGTATCGTCCAGGTAGATGCGCGTGTCCGAAAAGACCTCGATCGAATGGGTGAAGAGCGGCCACTCCTGGTCCGTCAGCTTGCCGGTGCGCAGGCGCTGCGAATCGATGCCGGTCTCCTGTGCGATCAATCGCTGGACCACCTGTTCGTTGGACATCTCCAGTGAGAAAATGGCCACCTTCTTCTTGTGGGTGAGCGCGGCGTTCTTGGCAACCGAAAGCAGGAAGCCCGTCTTGCCCTGCCCCGGACGCCCGGCGATGATCAACAGGTCCGAGGGCTGAAGTCCGCTCAAAAGCTTGTCGAGGTCGATGAAACCGGTGGGCACGCCCATGATGTCGTCGGCGCGCTTGGCCAGGTCGTCGATGCGGTCGTAGTAATCGCTCAACACGGCCGAGATCGGCAGCAGGTCATGTTTGAGGCGCCGTTCGCTGACGTTGAACACGGCCTTTTCGGCCTCCTCCATCACCGTTTCCACGACGTTTTGTTCGTTGTATGCCAGCGAGGCGATCGTATTTGCTGCGTTGATCATTCGGCGGCGGATCGAATGTCCCTCCACGATGCGGCCGTAGGATTCGGCATTTAAAGAGGAGGGGACCTGGTTGATGAGCGAGGTCAGGTACGCCGAGCCTCCGATCTCTGCCAGCAGGCCGACCCGGTCCAATTCCTCTGAGAGGGTCAGCAAGTCGACCGGAGTCCGGCGTTCGTGCAGGCGGGTGAAGGCTTCCCAGATGAATTTATGACGGTGAATGTAGAAATCCTCGGCGCTCAGGAACTGCGCCACGTCATAGTAGACTTCGGGGTTAATCAGCACCGCCCCTACAACTGCTTCCTCTGCTTCTCGGCTGTGAGGGACTGCCGGAGACGGCGTCGGGCTGGCAGGGGCGGTGGATTCAGCCTGGGGATAAAGATCGGTCATTTAGGGGGATCGGTTTTGGGTGAAGGGCCGCCGGACTTGTCCGGATTGTCCAGGTCTTCGATATCCAGTTTGTCGATGAAATCCTTGAAAACGGATAAACGGTCGCTGCCTTCCTCAGGGGAGGGCGCTGCAATCTCCCGCGGTTGGGATGCCGCACTCTCGGGCAGGTCCTGATCCGGCACCTGCGCGGCCTCGTCCATGACGCTTTGATGAACGAGGATCGGCACATGGGCGCGCACAGCGATGGCAATCGCATCGGAGGGGCGCGAATCGATGTGGATCTCCCGGCCGCCGGCCTCAGCCACGATGTTCCCGTAGAAGATCTCGTCCTGCAACTTGACGATCTCCACGCGCTTGACGCGCGCGTTGAAGGCAGTGAAGATGTTCTTGAGCAGATCGTGCGTCAACGGGCGCACCATTTCCACTTCCTGCAGGGCGACCGTGATGGCTTCCGCCTCATAAGGGCCGACCCAGATCGTAAGGTAACGATCCGCGTTTGCCTGTTTCAGCACAACGACGCGTTGGGGCGCCATGAGATGCACGCGAATGCTGTCGATCATCACTTCAATCATATCCGGCATGGACCACTCCAATGCTGCTATTTTAGCATACTCCTGCAGGTCAATCCCCAGAGGGAGTGTGAAGGACTCGACTGCGGTTAATGGGCTTCATCAATTCCAACCCTCCGGTTCGATTGATTTGCCTAAAAAATAAAACAAGACTATAATCCGCCTCGCTCAATCGGGGCGTGGCGCAGTCCGGCTAGCGCGCTTGCATGGGGTGCAAGAGGCCGGAGGTTCAAATCCTCTCGCCCCGACTGAACCTGTTCGGTAACAGAGGAGGCACAGGTTTCCCCACAGGGGGGACGATGCAAATCCTCTCGCCCCGACTGAACCTGTTCGGTAACAGAGGAGGCGCAGGTTTCCCCGCAGGGGGGACGATGCAAATCCTCTCGCCCCGACTGAACCTGTTCGGTAACAGAGGAGGCGCAGGTTTCCCCGCAGGGGGGACGAAGCAAATCCTCTCGCCCCGACAGCCGCAAGTGAAACCGTCCTGCCGGAAGGGCGGTTTTGTTTTATCCGGATAATTCCATACAAAATGATCCATCAGCCTCTTGAAACGGAAGCGCAGTCGGCTGGCCCCCGCATCGATGCCAAATCCATTATCAGTCTGGTGCTCGGCATGTTGACCATCGCCTCGTTATGCGCGGGCATCCTTCCCATTCCGTT
This sequence comes from Chloroflexota bacterium, assembly GCA_016866195.1. GTDB lineage: Bacteria > Chloroflexota > Anaerolineae > Anaerolineales > Villigracilaceae > VGNF01. The sequence goes on from VGNF01000017.1 coordinate 2,608, forward strand.
TACCGCTTTCCTGTGTATTCCTGCCAGCCTGATTTTGGGAAGCGCTGCAGTTGTCACCGGGATGGTCTCGTTGAACGGGATCCGGAAGCGCAATCGAACCGGTCGCGCCGCGGCCTGGATCGGTATTCTGACCGGCGGAGCTGTCTTTCTGTGTCTGGTCCTGGCAGGGATTCTTCTCGCCTCCCTGTTTGTACTTACACCGGATGTGATCCCCACGCCTCCATTTTTCGAAAGATATTTCTAGCTTCGAGGCGTACGACGGATTCGGGAGCTGTGACCCTCTCAACTTGCGAATCTCCATTCCCTCGGGTATGCTTGCACATGGGAGTGGTTAGGTCCCGGTGGGCTTCCTGGTCTTCAAAACCTGTGGCGGGTCGCGTTGCGGGCCGCGGTGGGTTCGACTCCCATCCAACCCCGCCTCTGGACGATGGATAGCTGGCGGTGATCCTGCCGAGCTCCATCGTCCGGCTTGTATTTTTTGAATAGGTGAACCGATGGCTTATCCTGAAACCGAAATCATAACGAACCTTGTGGCGCGCGTCTTTCGCATCGAAGATGTGACCAGCGGCGACCCTCAGAAGGGATTCGTTGCGCGCTTTCGCGGACATCTTCTGGATTCCGATTCCACCTCCGCCTACGACAAGCTGGCCGGCTGGCTCCAGACCTATAACCTCACTCCCCTGTTCCGGATGGAAAATGGAAACCAGGTGATCTACCTGACGCCTGCACGCACGGAGCCTAAAAAGGACAGGGTTTCAACGAACGTCATCCTGTTCGTCCTAACTGTGCTCAGCGTCATGCTGGCCGGCGCACAGCCGGAAGGACCTCTCCCCTCGGATGTTGGAGGACAGATCCTGGCGTTGATACGGGCGATCTTTACCGGCTGGCCGTTTGCGCTCAGCCTGCTGGGTATTCTCCTGGCGCACGAACTGGGTCATTACTTTATGAGCCGTTATCACAAAACTCCGGCCACACTGCCGTATTTCATCCCTTTCCCCTTCAGTCCCCTGGGGACGATGGGCGCGGCAATCTTGATGCGCGGAATTCCAAAGAACAAACGCATCCTGTTCGATATCGGGGTGGCCGGGCCGCTGGCGGGACTGGTCATTGCGATCCCGGTCTTGTTCCTCGGTTTGTCCCTTTCCAAACTGGGGACGATCGAGCCCACTCCGAACAGCTTCCTCGAGGGGAATTCACTACTCTATCTTTTCGCGAAATTCGCTGTCTTCGGCCGCCTGCTACCGGCTCCGGCCGAGCCTCAGGGCATCCTGTATTGGATCCTATACTTCTTCACCGGCCAGCCGGTGCCGTTCGGGGGTATGGATGTATTCATTCATCCGGTGGCCTTTGCCGGCTGGGCGGGCATCCTTGTGACCGCTCTGAATTTGATCCCTGCCGGGACATTGGACGGCGGTCACGTGATCTACTCCCTGTTTGGGGACAAGGCGAGAAGGGCCTTTCCTTTCATCATCATACTGCTGGGATTGATGGGAATATTCTGGAACGGGTGGTGGATGTGGGCACTCCTATTGTTTTGGCTGGGGCGCGTACAGGCGCAGCCGCTCGATCAGATCACCACGCTCGACGCAAAGCGCCGCGGGGTCGCGGCGCTGATGATCGTCATCTTCTTCCTGGTCTTCATGCCGGTTCCGTTCATGACGCTGGCGCAATGAACCGACTTCTTGCGCTGGTTCTATTGGGAACGATTTTCACGGCTGCATGCGGAACGCCGGCCGCGCCCGCGGCGGACGTTCCGGGGACGAAGATCCCCACGCGCACAGCACGCCCGGGGCCGACCGCCGGGGTGCAAAGCCTGCTCCGGGTCGATGAAAAGGCGCTGGATGGACTGGAGATCACAGCCTGGTATCCATGGTATGGCGTGGAGGCCAGCCTGTTCGAATCATTTGCCGAGGATTTCAACCAGGAAAATCCCTGGGGGATCGAGGTCCGCACACTGGGGCAGGTCAACTTTACGAACATGTACGAAGCGGTCAATGCCGCGCTCCCGACTGCGGAAAGGCCGCATCTGGTGATCGCTTTGCCCGAACATGCACTGGAATGGAACTCCGAACGCGAAGTGACGGAGCTCACGCCCTATGTCCAGGATCCGCGTTATGGGATCGACTCAAACGATATCCCCTTTGTGTTCTGGAATCAGGACACTTCCGGCGGGGCGCGCGTGGCGGTTCCGGCCCAGCGCACCGGGCATTTCCTGCTGTGGAATGAAACCTGGGCGGGCAGTCTCGGGTTCGACTCTCCTCCGGATGACCCGCAGGACTTTCGGCAGCAGACCTGCCGCGCTCAACAGTCCATGTTAAAGGATGAAAATCTCCAGAATGATTTCAAGGGCGGCTGGCTGGTGGACAGCGGTCCGATGACCGCCTATGCCTGGCTGCTCGCCTTCGAAGGCGGGGTGTTGGAAGGGGATGATTATCGCTTCCTCACCCCGAACAACATCGAGGCCTTCAAGTTCCTGCGCGAACTTTCCGAATCCACGTGTGCCTGGCAGGCTGCGGGTGTGGATCCGATCGAGGTCTTTGCCTCCCGCGAGGCGCTCTTGATCACAGCCAGCCTGGAGGATCTGCCCGCGGTGGCGCGCGCCTTTGCCTCGGCGAACAGCACGGACAAATGGAGAGTAACTGCCTACCCCGGCGCCGGCGAGGACGCACTGATCGTTTACGGTTCATCCTATGTCCTGTTCAAATCCACCGAAGAGGAGCAGCTGGCAGCGTGGCTGTTCGTCCGCTGGCTGCTGGATCGTGAGCAGGATGCGCGCTGGGTGGAGACGACCCATCTCTTCCCCCTGCGGGAATCCACCATGGATCTGCTCGGCGATTACCGCAAGACCCACCCGCAGTGGGAGCAGGCGGTCGGCCTGCTGCCGCAGGGGGAGATTCTGCCCCAGCTGGCTTCGTGGCGGACGGTGAAGGTCATGCTGGGCGACGGCTTTACACACATGTATCGGGTCAACGTCCCAAGCGGACAGGTGGCTGCGATCCTGGCCCAGATGGAATCGATTTCGCGCGACTTGAGCGAATAACGGAGAATATCCTTATGCGTAAGATGCTGATTAACGGAGCATTCACGATGGGTCGATCCAGGGAACAAATCGAAGTGCAGAATCCGGCCACGGAGGAAGTCATCGATTCCGTTCCGCGCGGCACCCGCGAAGATATCGAGACCGCGGTGCAGGCGGCCGGTGCGGTGTTCGATCCGTGGCGCAGGATGGGCGCGAACGAGCGCGCGCATCTGCTGCATGAGGTCGCGAACAAGGTGCGCGCCCACAACGATGAACTCGTCCGGCTGCTGACATTGGAAGAAGGCAAGCCTCTTCCGGAGAATCAGGAGGAGCTGGAATGGGTGGCCAACACCTTCGATTATTACGCCGAGCTTGGGCGTCACCATCGCGGCAGCGTGTTAACCTCCGGTGAGCCATCCCAATTCAACTTCATACTCAAGGAGCCTTATGGGGTCGTGGGCTGCATTGTGCCGTGGAACTATCCACTGCTGCTTCTGGCGTGGAAGGTCGCGCCGGCGCTGGCCGCGGGGAACACACTCGTGATCAAACCTTCCGAGATGACGCCGCTGACCGCCCTGTATCTGGCCGAACACTGTTTCGATCATCTTCCCGCGGGGGTGGTGAATGTGGTCACCGGATATGGAGTGGAGGCCGGTGAGCCGCTCGTCAGCCACCCGGATGTGCCGGTGATCGCGTTCACCGGCAGCCTCGCCACCGGCCAGCGGATCGCCTCCATCGGCGCGCCGATGATGAAGAAGCTGCATCTCGAGCTGGGGGGCAAGGATGCCACGGTGATCGCCGAGGACGCCGATCCGGAAATTGCCGCCAAAGCGGTGGCGTACGCCGCGCTGATCAACGCCGGGCAGGTGTGCACTTCCACGGAACGGGTGTACCTGCCGAAGAAAGGCGCGGGGAAATTCACCGAGGCCATCGTGGAGCACGTCAGATCCCTGCGGCTGGGCTCCGGCCTCGAGCCGACCACCGACATGGGGCCGATGATCGGCGAAACCTACCGCGCAAAATTCGAGATGCACATCGAAGATGCGCGCTCGCGCGGGGCAACGATCCTGACCGGGGGAGGCCGGCCAAAGCACCTCGCAAAGGGATTCTTTCACGAACCCACCGTGCTTGGAGGCGTGGATCATGCGATGGTCATCATGCGTGAGGAGACCTTTGGTCCGGCAATCCCGTTGATGGAATACACGACCTTCGATGAGGCGATCCAATTGACGAACGACTGCCAATATGGCCTGGGCGCGGTCCTGATCTCAAATGACCCGCGCAAGATCAAGCAGTTCTTCGACGATGTCAAGGCCGGCACGATCTGGATCAACGATCCCCTGACCGACAACTACGCCGGCCCATTCGGCGGGATGAAATACTCGGGAGGCGCGCGCGAACTCGGTGTGGAAGGATTGGACGAGTTCCGCGAGACGAAGCACGTGCACTGGGATTTCAATCTCGAGGACAAATCCTACTGGTACCCCTACGGCAGGGATTGATCGGAGGCGGGCAAGGCAATCCGTTTTCTGCGTGAAAGGGTTGCGCTGCTTGCTGCAAAAATCCGACTCATATCGGGCGTTATAATTTGAGCCATGAAGAATAGATCATGGCTCTTTCCTTTTGTTGTGCTCCTCGCCGTATTGGTTTACACCTATGGCACCAGGGAGTCAGTGCCCGGCGAGGGCTTTTCCACCTTTGGCTCGGATACCGTGCGCGCGCAGGTGATGCAGATCCTCGACCAAGGCGAGATCGACATGGGTGGGCGCCTGCAAACCTATCAGATCGCGCGCGTGAACATTCTCGAGGGTGAGTACGCGGGGATTCCGATGGAGATCGACTACGGTAAACGTCAGGTGCGCTCGGATGATTATTCGCTTGAGGTGGGTGACCGGATCATGGTTTCCATCAGCAGAACGCCGGAGAATGTGGTGAACGCCTATTTTGTGGATTTCGTCCGCGTAAACCCGATCCTCTGGCTGACCGCGATCTTTTCCATCGCGATCCTGTTCATCAGCCGCTGGAAGGGTCTGCGCGCCCTGCTGAGCATGGCGTTCAGCCTGTATGTGATCATCGGGTACATCATCCCGCACATTTTGGTGGGCGAGGATCCCCTGCGCGTGAGCATCATCGGTTCGATCATCCTGCTGGCGGTGACGCTGTATCTCACGTATGGCTGGACGCTCAAGACGCACGCTGCGGTGATCAGCATGATTCTGGTTCTCCTGCTCACCGGAGGGCTGTCCGCCATGTTCGTAATCTTCGCCAAATTGAACGGGACCGGTGATGAGAATGTGATGTTTCTGATGCAGTTGATGGATACGCCGATCCATTTGCGCGGCCTGCTGCTCGGGGGCATGATCATCGGCGCGCTGGGTGTGCTCGACGACCTGGTCACGACCCAGGCCTCGGCGGTGTTCGAGCTTCACCACGCAAATCCGCGTCTTGGTTTCCGGGGTCTGTACAATGCCGCCATGCGAATCGGGCAGGACCACGTGGCGGCGACGGTCAACACGCTGGTACTGGCCTACGCGGGCGCCTCCCTGCCGATGCTGTTGATGTTTTCCCTGGCCCGCGGTGATTACGGATACCTGGTCAATTTTTCCTTTATTGCGGAGGAGGTCGTGCGGACTCTGGTCGGTTCGCTGGGATTGATCGCGGCGGTTCCGCTGACTACGACCATCGCGATTTTCCTGGCCCAGCGGGCTGAAAGGCTTGAGAGGTGGGGGTCGCTGGTCGGTCCCGTGGGGGGCGGGGAGGGTCATGTCCACTAAATGAAACCTTCCCTGTGGTCCTGCGTATAGGGAGTGTAGCAAGTCCCCGAAGGAGCTCGCGTGAGTGAAGAAAAAGCCTGGATCACCCAGGCGCAACAGGGCAGCGACGAGGCGTTCACAATGCTCGTCGAAACCTACCAAACCCCGGTCTACAACCTTTGTTTTCGAATGTTGGGAGAGCCGGAATCGGCGGAGGATGCGGCGCAAGAGACATTCCTGCGCGCCTACCAGCACCTGCACCGGTACGACCAGAAACGGCCGTTCGCGACCTGGCTGCTTTCCATCGCGGCTCATTATTGCATCGACCGCCTGCGCCGCCGAAAGTTTTCGTTGTTCTCGATGGACGCGGAGGACGAGGACGGCAACAGCTTCGAGTTGCCCGATCCTGATTCTCCGGACCCGGAGGCGGAATCAGTCAAGGGACAAACGCGCGAGCGTGTGCATTCCATGCTCCAGGACTTGAATGAGACCGATCGGGCAGCCATTATCATGCGGTATTGGTATGACTATTCCGAAGTGGAAATCGCCGAATCGCTGAGGCTGTCCGTCAGCGCGGTGAAGAGCCGCCTGCACCGGGCCCGAAAGGAATTGGCAGAACTGTGGCAGGAGGAAGAATTTCGAATGAATCCCGAAAGGAGGACCCATGAATCACCAGCCTTTTGAAGGATGGTTGTTGAATGACCAGCACCTCACTCCTGCTGAAAAAAGCGAGCTCGACGCGCACCTGCGAGCCTGCCTGCATTGCATTGCCCTGGCCGAAACCGGCCTGGCCTTGCGGTCTGCGCGGGTGATCCCGCCCCAGGCGGGTTTCTCCCTCCGTTTCCAGGAACGCCTGGCAGTCAGTCGGATCGCCGAGCGCCGTCGCAATTTGTGGGGCCTGGTCGTGTTGATCCTGACCGGTGTGGCGTTGGTTGGATGGGTGGTGGCGCCCTACCTGATCGCGGTGCTGTCCTCTCCGGTGGAATGGTTGACTTCGGCGATCAGCTATTTTCTATTAGCCTTCACCTCCATGCAGGCTTTTAGCGGGGTCCTGCGCGTGCTGGCGCGGGTATTGCCGGATTTCGTCCCTCCCTACCTGTGGATGGTGATGATCTCCGCGCTGGCCGGCATCGGGCTTCTGTGGGCTATTTCCATCTGGCGGTTTGCACGTGTGCCGCGAGGAGTGTCTGTATGAATAAATTTGCGAAAGTGATGCGTATTCTGTTGTTGCTGGCAGTGCTGCTGGCGCCAGTCTCGACTGCCAAGGCTCAAGGGCCGGGCGGAGATGTGGTGCTCTTCGGCCAGAACTACACGCTTGAAAAAGGGGAGGAGTTGAATGGAAGCCTGGCTGTGATCGGAGGGAACGTCTCGCTCGAGGAGGCCTCCAGCGTAAACGGCGATCTGGTGGTTGTCGGAGGAAACCTCAAAGCGCAGGGAAGTGCAAACGGGGATGTCGTCGTTGTGGGAGGCAACCTGACACTCTCAGAGGAAGTGGATGGCGATATCGTGATCGTCGGCGGCCAGGCCGAGTTGACCGAAACGGCGGTCGTGAACGGAGATATCGTCATGATCGGGGGTCAGTTGGACAAAGACCCGAAAGCCGAGATCAACGGGCAGATCATCCACAATGCTCCATTGTTCAACATTCCAGATGTGCCGGATGTCCCTGACCTGCCCGATGTCCCGGACGTCCCTGACTTACCCGATCTTCCTGATGTCCCGGATGTGCCGGATCTGCCAAGTCCACCGGATGTACCCACCGCGCCGCCATTCGCCTTTCGGGATAATCCATTCTTGGATTGGTTGATGGTTTTGATCAATGCAGTGGCTGTTTCGCTCATCGGAATGCTGCTCTCGCTCTTCTTCCAGACGCAGTTTGAACGTGTGGGCGATGCGATCCTCAAGCAGCCGTTTCTGGCGGGCAGCTTTGGGCTGCTGGTGTGTGTGATCACGCCGCTGGCCCTGTTGATCATGGTTGTCACCATCTTGCTCATACCCGTGGCGCTTGTGGTTGGATTGATGATCCCGCTGGCGTGGTTGTTCGGCGTGATTGCCATGGGCCAGGAGGTCGGTGATCGATTCACCCGCGCGATCAACCAGACCTGGGCGCCTGTGCTTTCCACTGGGTTTGGAACGTTCATGCTCATGTTGCTGGGCGGCTTCTTTGGAATGGTTCCCTGTATCGGCTGGCTGGTTCCATTCCTGATTGCTTTAGTGGGCATGGGAGGCGTGGCGATGACCTGGTTTGGTACGCGCCTCGCTCCGGGTGCTGCGGCGGCTCCTGTCGAAGTGCCTCCGGCTTCATGAGGCCTGAACCTGCGTGATATAATCATCCCGCCCCGGAGAAAATCCGGGGCGGTTTTGAATATGGAGCCGATATGTTCAAGCACGAAATCCCCAACACCCCCGTCCATGATACGCCACCACCGTTGATCGAAATTTCCGGCTCGCACCGCGAGATGGGCCGGCAGTTCGGCGAGGCTGCGCCCCAGCAGGTTCAGCACAGCGTCGCCAATGCGCAGATCCTGATCTCCTCCGCCTATGATACGCTGGAACTTTCGTGGGAGGGAACCCGGATCCAATCCCGCAAGTACCTGCCTTTTGCCGAGGAACGCTATCCACAATATGTGGATGAATTGCGCGGCATTTCAGAAGGCGCGAATGTCTCTTTTGACGATGTGGTGGTGCTCAATGCCATGGAGGCGGTGACCATGGATGCGCTGCACCTCACGCGCTGCACCAGCATGGCGGTCAACGAGGAACGCACAGCGGATGGGCATGTCCTGGCGGCGCACAACGAGGACTGGATTCCGGAGGATGAAGGCGATGTATTGGTGATCTCCGCGCGGCCGGAGACGGAACCGCCGTTTCTGGCCATGACCTACGGAGGACTTCTGCCCAACGTGGGTTTCAATGCCTATGGGATCGCGCAGTTGATCGACTCGGTTTACCCGAGTGATCCTCGCATCGGCATGCCGAGGCTGGTGGTGGCCCGGGCCGTCCTGGCTTCGCGGCGCATCTCCGGCGCCATCGGCCGTACGCTCATCCCGCACCGCGCCGCGGGGTACAACCACCTGCTGATTCATGAAAGCGGGGAAATGTATTCGATCGAGGTTTCCGCACGCAAGTTCGAGATCCTGTATGCGGATGACGGCTACATGGTGCATACCAATCATTATCTCGACCCGAAGATGAAGGAGATCGAGAAGGACCCCGAGGAATTGTTGTCTTCACGCGTGCGGTATTTCCGGGCCGGGCGCCTGCTGCGCCAGAACCAGAAACACACGATCAAAAGCCTGCAGGCCATCCAGAAGGACCATGTAAACATTCCGAATTCCATCTGCAACCATGCAATCGAGGGACTGGATCCACTGGATCGGGAGAAAACCATTAACGCGATGGTGATGGATCTCACCGCGCGTGAAATGCACATCGCTTGGGGGAATCCCTGCCGGAACGCGTACCATACGTTCCATTTGAATGCGTAAGCAAATCCGGCTGCCGCTCAGGCGGCCGGTTCCTTTAAGAGCATTGCTAGTGGGGATGCGACCAACACCATCGCGGATGTGATCGTAAGAACAAGGGGGAAACCTTGTGTCTCGGCCAGATGGCCGGTGTATAACAATCCCAGCGCGCCGGACGAAAAGATGAATCCAAGAACCAGGCCGGATGCCAGTGCCATGCCTCCGGGGATGAGACGCTGGGCAAGCACAACCATGATGCTGTGAACCGATCCGGTCATGGCGCCTGCGAGCGGCACCAGAAGGAACAGCCAGCCCGACCAGCCGATTCGGCTGATGGCAAGGATGGGGAAGGCGGCCAGGAAGAGCATGATCGACGCGATGAATCGTTTTGGATAGTGATCGCCGAGCAATCCACCCATGACATTGCCAAGCGCCGAGCCGCCCATGAACAAACCCGCCATACTTCCGTAAACCGTTGCACCCTGGCCGAGATCCTTGATGTATTTTGGGATCAGGTTCACCATGTTCGCCTGTGCCCAGGATTGAAGGGTCGCGACGATCATCAATGCCAGGATGAAAACCATGCCTGCCTGGACCCGGGTGGGTGTGTTCGCATGGGCAGCGCTTTGATGCGGACCCTGCTCATGCAGCAGACGGGCAAGTGACAGTCCAATGGGTATGGCGACGATCGGGATGATGTACAGGCCGGGCAGGTCAAAGGATGCGAGGATCAGGCCGGTCAGGATGGGACCGATGAAGTGCCCCATCTGGCCGGCCATGAAGAAGAACGCGGCGGCGGTGGTGTCGTGTCCGCGCAGCAGGTCGCGCCCGCGTAACGTGGCCTGGACCGCACCCACGGGATGAAATGCCGAAGATCCCAATGCGGCTGTGATCAGGCAGATCAGGCCGGGGGTGCCCGGCAGGGTCAGAGCCGCTGAATAGAAGACGGCCATCCACAGCACGCCTCCCGCTGCCAGCCAACGCGGTCCGGCGCGGTCGGAGATCCATCCGAACAAGGGTTGGGTGAGGGAGGAGGACCAGATATATATGGTGGAAAACAGGGCGATTTGGGATTCACTCAGGCCGAGGTAGGTCAGCAGCACCGGCCGGCTGGCGTTGAAGGTATCCACCACCAGATGGCTGAGCGCAATGCTCGAAAAAACGGGATCAAGAAAGATCGGCATTGGAAGCAGCTCGATAGAGGCCGTGTGTTTCAATGTATTCATACACGGATGGCAGAAGGTAATAGCGGAAGGGCAGCCCCTCGGCAACACGATGACGGATCTCGCGTGAGGACACAGCTTGCAGCAGCGTATCGAGGAATATTACTTTCTGACTCAGGCCAGGCAGATTGTGTTCCAGCAGGGAAAGGTCGTACATGTTTCCCGGTCGGCGCATCACGCCGATTCGGTGCACCAGGGATACAATCTCTGCACCCTTGTGCCAATCCGGCAGGTCGAGCAGGGAATCCCCGCCCAGCAGCAGCGTGAGTTCCGCGCCTGGATGCTGGTCCATGTACAGGCTGCACGTATCGTATGTGAAATGTGGTCCCGGGCGATCGAGCTCGAGCCGCGAGATTTCAAAAACAGGATTGTCCGTGATGGTTCGAAGGATCATTTCCACGCGGTGATTCACCGGGGTGAGCGTCCCGTTCCTTTTGTGAGGCGGATCCGGCGTCAGCACCCATAGCACTTTCGATAATTCAAATTGATGAACGGCTTCGCTGGCCAGGATAAGATGACCGAGGTGCGGCGGATCAAAGGTTCCGCCGAACAATCCGATGTTGCGTTTGGACATGGCCGGAAGTATATCCCAAAGCAGGTCGGTGGAATTTCTGTGTGTGTTCTGGAGCAGATCCGCACCTGGCGCACGTACAGGGTCCTCCGGGAGAGCCACAGGAATTTGAATTTGCACACGCGCCCCAACAAAACTGTAATCTGGTTGGAATTTGAGGGGAACCCTTTTCACGTAGAATTTGCCACTAAGGTTATGGATCATTGGGCTGGATGGTGAACGAAAGCCCGCGATCCGCATTATTTCAGGGAAGGGCTTATGTCAAACAACCATGACGCTATTGTGATCGGGGCAGGAGTGGTGGGGGTAAGCATCGCTTTTCATCTGGCCGAAAGAGGCGTAAAACCGCTGATTCTCGAACGCCGGCAAGTGGCTTTTGGCGCGACAGGAGCCTCCAGCGGTTTGGTCCGCATGCATTACGACCTTGAACTCGAATCCCATCTCGCCTGGGTAAGTTTCCAGTATTTTCGCAACTGGCGCGAACGCGTAGGCGGAGAGTGCGGTTTCACGCGCACCGGTTTCCTTTACATCGATTCGGCGGATCATGCCGGGAAATTGCGCCTCAACGTGGAGATGCACCAACGGCTGGGGATCCCCTCGCTCGTGATCACTGGTGCGGATGTCAATCGGCTGGCGCCATCCTTTCGCACCGAGGATGTCGGGATCGCGGCGTACGAACCCGAGTCCGGGTATGCCGATGCGACGCTCACGGCCAATTCGTTCCTGGCTGCTGCGCGCGAGCGCGGCGCAGTCTTCATGCAGGACTGCGAAGTGACCGGCCTTCAAACCGCCGGAGGGAAGGTTGCCGGCGTTCGCACGACGCGCGGGGATTTCTCCGCTCCCGTGGTGGTCAATGCAGCCGGGGCGTGGGCGGCGATGATCAGTGAAATGGCGGGGGTGAAAATTCCTTTGGGGACATGGACCCATGATGTCGCTCACCTCAGGCGGCCGGCCGCGGTCGGTGAGCACCCCACCGTGATCGACAATTCACTGAAAATGTATTTCCGGCCCGATTCGGGCGGCCTGACACTCGTGGCCCTTGAAGATGACAGCCGAATCGGTGAACCTGCGGATGCGGATCTTGGTTACGTAGCCAAGGACTTTGTGGCACGGGCAGTGGACCGCATTTGTATGCGCATTCCAGCCATGGAACAGGGCTCGCTTCATTCCTCACACGTGGGCAGGGACAGCCTCACCCCGGATCAGCGCGCCATCATCGGGCCGGCCGGCCCGCAAGGATTTTATCTTGTCACCGGTTTCAGCGGAACAGGGTTCAAGCTTTCACCGGCGGTGGGGCGCTGCGTGGCCGAGTTGATCCTGGATGGCAAGTCCAGCACGGTGGACATTTCCGGATTTGACCCGACACGCTTTGAACGCGGAGAACACCTGAAGGGAGAGCATGATTACGGTGTGATCTGGCGAAACCTGGGAGAGGGGTAAGGGGTGAGGGCCGCGGCATCGTGCGTGTCACCGATGCCGCGGAACGGGATGCGGCTCCGTCCTGGTCGCCGGATGGCAGCCAGATCGCCTTCGAGTCGTTTCGGGATGAAAACCTGGAAATTTACATTTCGAATGTGGATGGCTCCAATCAAAGACGCCTGACGGATGATCCTGCCGGTGACAGCCATCCGGTCTGGTCGCCGGTCTCGAACGAGACCGCCTTCGTATCCAATCGGTTCGGAAATTTGGACATCCTGCTCCTGACGCCCAACGGCGCGGTTTCGACGCTGGCAACGAACTCCGCGCCGGATTCGGACCCGGCGAGTGTGGCTGTGACATTAACCACTCTCGGATTTCTCTGCTTGATAACCCGTCCGATGATTCGGCTATAATCCAGGCCATGGTAGAGAAGCTCCGCTCCCGATACGAAGAACTCAAGGCGCAGGTCAATTTCCATAATTATCGTTATCACGTGCTCGACACGCCGCTGATCAGCGACCTTGAATTTGACCGTTTCCTAAATGAACTCAAACAGATCGAGGCGGATCACCCGGATTGGATCGCTTCCGACTCACCGACACAGCGCGCAGGCGCCAAGCCCTCCGAGCGGTTTGAAAAAGTGCGTCATCCCGCTCCGATCCTTTCCCTGGGGAACGCCTTCGGCGCGCAGGACGCCCGTGCCTGGTACGAACGAATTCGCAAGCTCGATGACCGTGTGGAGCGGGCGAAATTCACGGTCGAACCGAAGATCGACGGCCTGTCCGTCGTCCTGCATTATCGCGACGGGGCTTTCGTCCAGGGCGCGACGCGCGGCGATGGAGAGGTGGGCGAGGACATTACCTCCAATTTGCGGACGGTGAAGGCGATACCGCTTCGGATTCCCCTCACCCCGGCCCCTCTCCCTGCTCCCTTCGGGAGTGCTTCGCGAGGAGAGGGGAAAGGGGTGAGGGCTCCATCCTATTTGGTCGTGCGCGGCGAGGCATTCATCCCCATCAAGGAGTTTGAGGCATTGAACCGCAGGCTCGAGGAGGCCGGCGAAAAGACCTATCTCAATCCGCGCAATACTGCCGCGGGATCCCTGCGTCAGCTCGACTCAACGCTCACTGCCTCACGCCCGATCACTTTACTTGTATATCAGATCGTCCATAGCGAAGGCGGAAGCGTGCCCACTTCGCAATGGGAGATCCTCGAATATCTCAAGGCGCTTGGTTTCCCGGTCACCGACGTGGCGCGGCGCTTCGATCAGCTCGAAGCTGCGATCGACTACACCGAGACATGGAATATGGGCCGCGAGAAACTGCCTTACGAAGCCGATGGGATGGTGATCAAGATCGACGATTTGCATCTGGCTGAGGAGCTCGGATTTGTCGGCAAGGATCCGCGCGGCGCGATCGCGTTCAAGTTCCCCGCCCGGGAGGTGACCACCGCATTGAACGATATCGGTGTAGCCGTCGGTCGCACCGGAGTGTTGACCCCATACGCGGTGCTTGAGCCGGTGGAAATCGGAGGCGTGATCGTCGAACGCGCCACCTTGCACAACTTCGACTATATCGCGGAGAAGGATATCCGCGTGGGCGACCGCGTGCTGGTTAAGCGGGCGGGGGAGGTGATCCCCTATGTCATTGGTCCGGTGACGGATGCCCGGACGGGAAAAGAGAAAAAATACAAGCCTCCGGCAGCCTGCCCGGATTGCGGACAGCCTGTGGAGCATTTCGAGGGGGAGGTGGCCTGGTATTGCGTCAACGCCGCGTGCCCGGCGCAGCTGGTGCGAAACGTGGAGCATTTCGTCTCGCGCGGCGCCATGGACATCGTCGGGCTGGGATACAAGATCGTCGAGCAGTTGATCGGGCAGGGTCTGGTCCAGGACGTGGCGGATCTCTTCACGTTAAAGAAGGAACAGCTGCTCGAGCTGGAGGGATTTGCAGATAAAAAGGCGGAGAATCTGCTGAACGCAATCGAGCAGGCGAAGGGTCAGAGTTTGAACCGCCTGATCGCTGCCCTGGGGATTCACGGCGTGGGCGAGGTCATGGCCGGGGATCTCTCCCGGGCGTTTGGAGACTTGTCGTCGCTTTCCAAAGCGAGTGCTGAGCAATTACAGCAGATCGAAGGTGTCGGGCCCAACATCGCCGCCTCCATCGTCGACTGGTTCGCGCAGCCGGCAAACCAAAAGGTGTTGAAGAAATTACGAACCGCCGGAGTGTGGCCGGCTGCAAAAAGGGATGGTAAGAAGAAAGAGGGCGCATTGAGCGGCTTGACTTTTGTGGTGACCGGAACACTTCCCAATCTGTCGCGTGACGGCGCAAAGGAATTCATCGAGGCACACGGCGGCAAAGTGACGGACAGCGTGAGCAAGAAGACCAGTTATCTCGTGCTCGGGGAAAATCCCGGCTCGAAGCTGGACAAGGCGCGCGCGCTGGGCGTGAAGGTGATCGAAGAAGCCGGTTTGAAGAAGCTGGCCGGCGGATGATTCCCTGACCTGCTAGACAGAAACTTTCCCCTCGGCTAAACTTACGCCATTATTCCGCGGAGGATTCATCATGGATTTTCATAACACCGATGATGCGGTCACGCGCCGAATCAAGGCGATGAGCGACCGCCTCACCTACCTGAGGACCAGCGACCTGTATTTTTACAATCAGCCGGTGGAGGAGATCCTCGGAGGAGCCAAGGTGCGTGTGCGCGGGCGCGAGATGGGGATGTACGCCTCCTACAGCTATCTCGGCCTGGTGGGGCATCCGCGCATCAACGAGGCGGCGAAGAAGGCCGTGGACAAATTCGGCACAGGTACGAACGGTGTGCGCACGCTGGCCGGCACGCTCACGATCCACAACGAACTGGAGGAAACGATCGCGAATTTCAAGCACGCAGAATCGGCGATCACGTATTCCTCCGGTTATGCCACCAACCTGAGCGTGATCTCCACCATGATGGGGCGCGGCGACTATGTGTTCTCCGACAAGATCAATCACGCCTCGATCGTGGACGGCTGCCTGATGTCCGGCGCGGAGTTCCGCCGTTTCCGTCACAACGACATGGAACATCTCGAGGGATTGTTGAAGAACGCGCCGGAGGACGTTTCCAAGCTGGTGATCGCGGACTCGGTTTTCAGCATGGACGGCGACATCATCGATCTGCCGAAAGTGGTCGAGTTGTGCAGGAAGTACCACGCCTGGCTGATGATCGATGAGGCGCACTCGGTGGGAGTGCTGGGCGGGAAGGGCACGGGCATCGAGGAGCACTTCAATCTGTACGGCGCCATCGACATCAAGATGGGCACGCTGAGCAAGACCATCCCGTCCGTGGGCGGGTATGTGGCGGCGAAGAAGGAGATCGTCGATTACCTGCGGCACGCCAGCCGCGCCTATATCTTCTCCGCGGCTCTGCCCCCGGCGCAGGCTGCTGCCGCAAACGAGGCCTTCAAGGTCATCCTGGATGAGCCCTGGCGCATCGTGCGATTGACTGAAAACACCAAACAGTTCATCGGCGGATTGAAGAGCATGGGCTTTGACACGCTCTTGACCGAGACCGCCATCGTCCCGGTGCTGTGCGGGGAGGACGACACGGCCTTCGCCATGACGCGTGAGGCGCAGCACAACGACGTCTTCGTGCTGCCTGTGGTTTCGCCGGCAGTCCAGGAGGGATTGGCACGCCTGCGGGCGACGGTCACCGCGGCGCATGACCCGAGCGAGATCGAACGGGCGATGGATGTGATCGGCGAGGCAGGCAAGAAGTTGGGGCTGATTAAATAAAAAAGCTCCGGGCAATTGCTCCCGGAGCTTTTTCTCTGTGCTCCCTGCGGCTCGGGTGGATTGACACGCTATTCAATCGTCCCGATATCCACCACCAGGACTTCCTTGTCTTCCAAATCCTCCACCTGATCGGCACATTCACGAGCTTTTGAGAGGTATTCGTTCATCTTCGCCCGGTTCCCGGCGACCATCTCCGCGCGGGCCAGTGCTTCGTACGCGAATCCGATGTAAAACGGTCCCTCGCCCTGCGCCAGTCTCAAGGAGGCCTCAGCGAATCGACGCGCATTGTCGGCCTGGCCGAGCAGGGCGAAGACGCGCGAGACCTGCCAGAATCCAACGGAAAGGTTTGCGGGTGTTGCATCCGCGCGCTGGGTCCAGTGCCAGAGGGACGTCATCGCCGTTTGCAGCATGGCGAGATCCTCCTCCGCGCTGCGGTTGTGGTTGTCTATATACTCCCAGGCTTTGTTGAAGCACTCCGCGGCGAAATAGCGGTGAACGGTCTGTGGATCGAAATCGGGTTGAGTGGGCATGGTTTCCTCCTCCAGAGGAGCCTGATAGGTATTGATAGAATTTTTATAACATTTTTCTAACAAATTGTGTGTAGAATGTCGTCCAAATGGTAAAGGAGCAAAGATATGAAATGGCAATGGAAACTTGGAAAATTCGCAGGGATTGACGTTTACATACACGCCACTTTCCTGCTGCTTATCGGTTGGGTGGGTTACAGTCATTGGTTGGAACACCGCGATTGGGGACAGGTGTTGACCGGCATCCTCTTTATCCTGGCTTTGTTCGTGTGCGTGATCCTGCACGAATACGGTCATGCGCTCACCGCCCGAAAGTATGGGATCAAGACCCGCGATATCACGCTCTACCCGATCGGCGGGGTGGCGCGGCTGGAACGCATGCCGGAGAAGCCGATCGAGGAATTGTGGGTGGCGCTGATGGGGCCGGCCGTCAACGTTGTGATCGCTGCCGGGCTGTTCGCCTATCTCTTCCTGACTTCGAGCCTGGTCCCGCTGAATGAACTGACCGTGGCCTCGGGCAGTTTCCTTGAGCGCCTGATGACGGTGAACATTTCGCTCGTGCTGTTCAATTTGATCCCTGCCTTTCCCATGGATGGAGGGCGCGTGCTGCGGGCCCTGCTCGCCATGCGCATGGATTATGTACGAGCCACGCAAATCGCCGCCAACATCGGTCAGGGGATGGCCTTTCTACTCGGCTTTATCGGCTTGTTCAGCAATCCGTTCCTGCTCTTCATCGCCTTCTTCGTCTGGATCGGCGCTTCGCAGGAAGCCAGCATGGTGCAGATGAAGAATGCCATCAGCGGCATCCCTGTCGGGCGCGCCATGCTCACCGATTACCAAAGTCTTTCGCCACGCGATCCGCTCTCCCGCATGACGCAGCTGATCCTGTCAGGATCGCAGCACGATTTCCCGGTGATCGACAATGACCGCGTGGTCGGTGTGGTCACCCGCGATGACTTCCTGGCCGCGCTCACCCGGCACGGACAAAACGTGGCGGTCTCTTCGATCATGCGCGGCAATTTGCCTGAAGTGGATTCCTATGAAATGGTGGAGAATGCGCTGGCGCGGATCCAGGAATCCGGTGTGCCCGCGCTGCCGGTGACTCACAGTGGTAATCTGGTGGGCATCGTCACGGCGGAGAACATCACCGAATTTTTGATGATCCGTTCGGCGCTGCGTGCGGCAGGCATGGTCACCCCGGTGTGAGTTGAAATCCAGGTGCAAGAAGCGGGATCCATAACGTATATCCCATAAGAAATAAATACTCCGATGGGGAGTAGCCGCCCGGAATTCTGGGATGGGCAGCCATCAACCCGGATTCATTTCCTGGCTGCCCTGGTAACGGCAAGACCATCGTCAAAGCTCTTGGCGATGGTCTTTTGTTTTTACCCAGGGTGTCGGTGTCAATCCTCTCTTCACCAGGGAAGGGCTCACGATTGAAGTGATAGGAATTTGAGGTGTACATCATGCTGGATCACATGGAAGTGGCAATCCTGTCTGCACTGCAAACGATCTTCGATCGATTTGGTTGGGCGGGCGTCTTCGGCCTGATGGTTCTCGAGAACGCCACAGGGATCGCGCCCGGCGAGGTGATCCTGGGACTTTCCGGCTGGATGCTGATCGAGCGACACGGGATCGCGCCGGCCTTCATCTTGATCGCGGGTGCGATTGCGGGGCTGGGGAGCGCGATAGGTGCTTCAATCACCTATTGGACGGCACGCCTCGGCGGACAGCCAATGATCGAAAAGTTCACGCGCCTGCTGCACATCGACACTGGAATCATCACTGCCTCGGAGGAGCATATGCAAAAGTGGGGTCTAAGTCTGGTGTTGGTCGGACGCATTATCCCCGGCATGCGCACCTGGATCAGCCTGCCGGCGGGGCTTGTGAGAATTCACTTCCCAAAATTCTTCATTGTCTCGTTCATCGGCGGTTATATTTGGTGTACACTTCTGATTGGTGCTGGTTATCTCCTGGGGCATGAGTGGATGATGATCAGCAGCCAGATCAAGGGGCACCTGCCTCTGGCGTTGCTGCTGGGCCTGCTGGCAGTTGCCGGTTTTCTCTTTTTTCGAAACCGTACGCGCCTCCATGCCCTGGTGCGGGTGCTTCATTTCTCAAGGAAGGCTTCGGATAAGAAATCATGAACTGGCATTTGCTGGATATACCGGAAAGCTTCGCGAACCTGAAT
Organism: Chloroflexota bacterium; assembly: GCA_016866195.1. Classification (GTDB taxonomy): domain Bacteria; phylum Chloroflexota; class Anaerolineae; order Anaerolineales; family Villigracilaceae; genus VGNF01. The sequence continues at coordinate 21,545 of VGNF01000017.1, forward strand.
TCGGATCAAAACGGATTAGCCGGGTCGGAGGCAGAAGTACGGTTCGCCCGTCACGGTGCGAACGAGCTCGTCGAACGAGGCGGACGAACCCCCCTGCAAATCCTGTGGGAGCAAATCACTGCGACCATGGTTTTGATCCTGATCGGTGCAGCTGCGGTGGCCGGCCTGCTCGGGGATACCAAGAACACGATCGCCATTCTGGCCATTGTCGCGTTGTACGCCTTTCTTGGTTTTATTCAGGAATACCGTGCCGAGCAGGCTATCGCTGCGTTAAAGAGGATGTCCGTGCCGAACGTGCGTGTCCTGCGCGATGGGAAGCTGGAGGAGCGCTCGGCGCGTGAACTTGTGCCGGGCGACATCGTGCAGGTCGAGACCGGCAATGTCATCCCCGCCGACATGCGTTTGTTGGAGGCGGTGAACTTGCGCATCCAGGAGGCCGCGCTGACGGGCGAATCCGAGGCCATTGAAAAGCATACGGCCGCGCTTTCGGGCGATCCGTCGACAACCTCAGGCCAGGTCCTGCCACTCGGCGACCGTCGCAACATGGCGTACATGGGAACGATCGTCACGCAAGGCCGTGGACTGGCATTGGTGGTTGCCACCGGTATGGACACCGAGTTGGGCCGCATCGCGGACCTGATCCAGCAGGTGAAGCAGGAGCAAACTCCCCTGCAGCGCCGCCTGGATTCGCTTGGTAAATCGCTCGCCTTCATCGGCGTGGTGATCGCGGCGCTGGTGTTCCTTCTGGGCTTGATGCGAGGCGACGATCTGCGTCACATGCTGCTCACGGCGGTCAGCGTCGCGGTGGCCATCGTGCCGGAGGGATTGCCGGCCGTGGTCACCATCACACTGGCGCTGGGGGCGCAGCGCATGCTGGAGCGCGAAGCGCTGATCCGAAAGCTGCCGGCAGTGGAGACGCTCGGTTCGGTGACGGTGATCTGCTCCGATAAGACCGGCACGCTGACGGAAAACCGCATGACCGTGGTGGTGTTGGACGTGGCCGATCATGCACTGGATCTTTCCGAGGAGGTCAAACGCGGCGGATCGGTGCTCACGACGCGCGGTCAGGGTGCGCCGGTCCAATCCTCGCTCTCGCTGGCGGCAATCGGCGGCTCGTTGTGCAATGACGCGAGGCTGGTGGATACCGGCGACGACCGTTTTCACACGCTGGGCGACCCGACGGAGGGGGCGTTGGTCGTTGCCGCAGCCAAGATGGGCTACTGGAAATCCTCGCTCGATCTCTCCTTTCCGCGTGCAGCCGAACTGCCCTTCGACTCCGAGCGTAAACGCATGACCACGGTGCATCATCTTGGAAGATACGACCCCGAGGTGCTCTCGGGATTGGATGTGGGGGATCGACGCTACATCTCCTTTACCAAGGGAAGTGTGGACGGCCTGCTGGATCTCGCCACGCATGTGTGGGTGGAGGGGAAATCGCAGCCGATGGACGGGAGCTGGAGGTCCCGCATCAAGGCTTCGAACGAACGGTTGGCGAAAAAGGGCATGCGCGTGCTCGGCGTCGCCTTCCGCCTGCTGGATTCGATCCCGCAGGTGATTCAGACCGACCTCGAACAGAACCTGACCATCGTCGGCTTGTTCGGAATGATCGATCCGCCGCGCAAGGAGGTAAAGGATGCAGTGGCAGTTTGCCGCGCGGCCGGCATCCGCCCCGTGATGATCACCGGAGACCATCCCCTGACCGCGATCGAGATTGCGCGCCAGTTGGGCATCACCGAGGATGGACGCGCGCTGACCGGGGCGGAGATCGAAACGCTTTCGCCCGCGGAGCTTCGGAACGTTGTGGATGAAGTGGGCATCTTTGCGCGCGTCGCGCCGGAACACAAGCTGAAGATCGTGCAGGCCTTGCAGGAGAGAGGCCAACA
>VGNF01000018.1 GCA_016866195.1 Chloroflexota bacterium
TTTTCCAGCCTTTGCGCGGCATGCAGGATGGCATGATGCTCAATTGCCGAAACGATCAGGTGTGCCTTGTCGGGGGCATACTTCCTCAGGGTACCCAGCAGGGCGAGGTTGTCTGCCTCCGTGGCGCCGCTGGTAAAGCAGATCTCCTCCGGCTGGCAGCCGAGATGGAATGCAATCTCCTGGTGCGCCTGCTTCACCATGGCCGCGGCATCCATCCCGGCCCAGTGCATACTCGAGGGATTCCCAAAACCAGCCTCGAGCGCGGTCATCATCGCGTTCTTTACCTCGGGATGAACCGGAGTGGTCGCACAATAGTCAAGATAGATTTTGCGACTCATGCTAGAGGAACCAGTCTTTCCCTGAGGGGATAGACACCCTGCTTGTGAGCTGTCTGGCACATGGCAAGGATATTTTCGGGAGGGACGTCGGATTGTAAAAAATGACTAGGCCCCAGAACAAGGCCGCCGCCTCTTCCAAGGGCTTGTATGACCCGGGAGGTCTCTGCAATGACCTCTGGAACCGATTTGTGCGGGAGGACAAACTGTGTATCCACGCCGCCGTGGAAGGACAGCTGACCACCGAAGTCACGTTTCAATCCATCGAGTTCCATGCCTGCACACACACCCTGGACGGGGTCGATGACTTCGATGCCGCATGCGATGATATCGGGCAGGAATGGCCGGATGGCTCCATCCGAGTGCAACATGACCTTGACATGCGGGGCATAACGGTCCAGGGCTGCGCGCGCGGCCCGCCATCGGCGTTCAAGCGGCGGGAAAAGCACCTGCTTCCACACTTTCATGGAAAACAGTGGACGATCCTGCATGCCCAAGTCCTCGCCGCTCGCCTTGAAGATCGAGAGATAGGGTCCGACTGCTTTGATTCCCTGCTCATCGAGCGCGATCTGAATATCGGCAATGCGCTCCAGCACTTCGCGCGAGAAATCCGGGTGGAGGACGAGATCCATCAACCATTGCTCGAAACCCCGAAGATACCCGCCAATCTCGAGCATGGGGCCGCCAAATCGTCCCATCAGGGCAAGGCCGGCGCCTTCGGCCAACTGCCGGGCTTCCTGCTCCAGCCCGTTAGCTATGCCGGGAGCGTGCGGATCAGGCCATGCAAATGCATCGAGATCAATATCCGCGGGCTCAAGGTTCTTCCACGGGCTGTAGGTGACTTCAAAGAGGTGCGCTCCATCCGGCAGATCGACCAGCTTGCGGCCCACCCCCCACTCATCCAGCTGCGTCCCATCGGCAAGAGGTGGAGGGGACTTCCAGTTTGCGGGTTTGCGGAGGCGGACAAAGGTCATGTCCAGCCCAAGCCGTTCGATCATATCGAGGGGCGGGCGGACCTCGAAGAAACGGTCATGCTGAACGTTGGACTCGGCCGGCAGACCGAGATATTCTCGCAGGCGGATATAGGCGTTCAGCGTAATGCAGAAATCAATGGGAACCCGATCGGATTCTCGATGGTTCAGTGCAGCTTCCACACGCTCGCGGGAGGTCCATCGTTTAATCATTGCTTTTGCCTCGGAAGCAAGTGCGGACGGATTATGCAGGGTAATCCGCCCGCACTTGCTCCAGAATCTTTGCGATGGTTTTTGAATCGTCAATGTCGGCTAGCAACGGTCGAACGTTCAGCACCAGGCAGCCGGTCTCTGCTTGTGTGAAGGCAGGCAAAAGCTGGAGGATCAGATCAGCGGCGGGAGGCTGGGTGTAGTTCTCCCAGGCATTGAATGTGCGGATTGAGCATGGATACCCCGCCTCGGCCAGCTTCCGCGCGAGATGATCTGCAACCATTACCATTCGGTTTCCGCACCAACCACCTATCACGCAAACCTTGTATGTTGTCATAGTACTCTCCAACCGTCAAGGCATTCTTTCCGGGGGTGGCTTCATACTGTCTTTGTCATACAGCGAAGCCACCCCGGATATTCAGTTGTGGAAAATGGCTTACATCGCCGCCAGTCCAAACAACTTGAAGAGAGACTGGATGATGAAGCCGAGAATGTCACCACCCACATCCCAACTGGCCAGCTTCAGGCCCTGACCAATCTGCTCTGCATATTGACCCATGTTCTGGAAAGCCAACGTATGCTGATCAACCGTCAGAGTCCCAAAATACATGAAGGGGATCGAGTAGAGCAGCAGCACGATCACGGTCTTGATCACGTTGCCCTTGGTATAGGGGACGACCGCGCCCGCCCAGAACGGGATCACAGCCAGGCTGGCGATCGGGAGCATCTGCACGCCGGGAAGAATCGCGGCCAGCAACACACACAGCGGGAACAGGATGACCGAGGAAGCCATCACGGCAGGGTGGCCAAGCAATACGGCGCAGTCCACGGCCACAAAGATCTCACGGTTCTTGAAGCGCTCCTTCATGAATTGCACGACGGACATGGTGATGGGCACCAGGCCTTCAGCGATAATGCCGACCATGCGGGGCAGGAGCAGCATCATTACGGCAACGTTCATGCCCAGGGTCAGGATCTTCGCCACGCCAAAGTCCGTACCCGTGCCACCATAGGCGAAGATACCGATGATCATGCCCAGTATCAAGCCTAGGATCATGGGCTCCCCAACCAGACCAAAGCGCTTCTTGATGCCTTCGGGAGAGGCATCCCAATCCTTGACGCCAGGGATACGGTCAAGCAGCCACACAACCGGCATGGCGAACAGGCTGGCCTGAACCGTTGTCCCACAAGGCACACCGATACCTGGCATATCGTTGAATTCCTGATATTTCTTGGCCGTCATGTCGCTCATCAGACTGCCAACCGCCAGATAGATTACACCACCCACAACACCCCAGGCAACACTGCCAGTCAGTGCCCAGATGATGCCCGCCAGCGCCGAACCGTGCCAGTAGGACCATACATCGGTCCAGATGGTCTTGGTCAGTTTGAGCACTACCATCAATATATTGACCACGATGATGGACAGGATCACGGCCGCGGTACCCGGCCAACCCCAGGCGATGCCTGCATCGGCCCAGTTGACATCTACAATGGCCTTGGCAATACCCATGCGATCTGCAATGGCTTGTACAGCCGGCTGGAGAGCTGAGATGATCACATTAACCACCAGGAAAAGGCCTGCCAGACCGACTGCGGTGGTGACGCCGCCGCGCAGAGCCTTGGCAAACCCAACCCGGAAGCCCAAGCCCAGGATGAGCAGTACGAACATCACGATCAGGCTTGAGCCGAGACCCAGGAACCAGCCTATTGCACTTTGAATGATTTGCATCTTGCATTCTCCTTCTCAATAGATTATTCTGACCGATCTTTCGATTAGGCAGCTTTGACCATTTGAATAATTTTGTCCAGGAGCGCCTCCTTTTCCTCTTTCGTACCAATGAGGAAGGGCATTCCCTGCACAGTGGGAGCGCCCAGATCGGTGCGAAAGATCTTGGTCATCGACACCACCACAGTCATCATCCCAATGAATCTCTCGATGTCGGGATAGAGGATGCGCTTGACCTCCACATCGCGCAGTCCTTCCCTCTCGACCTTCTCACGGATCTGATCTTCGGCAATCGTCGAGGTGTTGATCCCCGCGCCGCAAACAACCGCAATCAATTTGGCCATTTATGCTTCAGCCTCCTTTCATGATCCAACGTTGGATAGTCGACTATCTATCGTAGATGGGATGAAGCTAGGATTACGCCCCTAGCGAACCTCCTTTCCGTAACTCAGCTGCACCCTTGCCATCCTCACCCAGGCGGAGCTCACGCCTGAGCCAGGTTAATGCCTCCCGCGAGGTCGACCGAGATTGCAAGGCGATAAGTTTCTCAGGTTGTCCGAACAGCAGGGCCAGGTTGCGAAGTGTCGCGATTTGTTCCTCAGGATCTCGATTTGCCAGCATAAAAACCAGCAGGACATCAAGGTCTTCATCGGGGTCACCCATATTCTTGAATCGAACGGCATGCTTGAGGGAAGCTACCGCCAGTGCCGATTGATTCACACCCTGCGCATCCGCATGCGGAAATGCAATGCAGAATGGCTTGGTGGGCAGACCGGTAGGATGCTGCAGTTCGCGCGCCCAAGTCTGCGCGCCATAATCGGCTGAAACGAGTCCCTGTGCATGGAGCCTCTCGGCTAGCAGGTCAATCACTGCTTTGGCCTCAACCGCTTCGATGTCAAGAGCTACAAGTGATTCATTGAATTGCAACAAACGAAATCTCCTCAGGATAATCTTCGCTGACCATAGCGATTGTGATAGTAATCAAAAGAGGCGCGCGCCTGTTCAGCGCTTAGCGTCACCGGCACGCCGATGGTCTTCGAAATGGAATATGTCCGTGCTGCCTCCTCCAGCGTCACCGCGCGCTCGAGAGCATGTTCCAAAATCTGCCCAACCGTGATGGGACCGTGATTCCCAAGGAGGACGGCGAATCCATTGCCCATCACCTCGACTGGCAATGTCGGGAATTCGGGATCTTCCACGCTCAAATAGCGGGTGACCGGCACCGGCCCGCCAAACCAGTCTGCCATGGTCTCGGTGATTACCGGGATCGGCTGATGCACGACCGAAAAAGCGGTCGCATACGGGGAGTGTGTATGCACGACCGCCTTCACTTCGGGGCGTGCGCGCATGAAACCGATCCACAGTTCGAGTGCAACGGAGGGGCGGAAATTGTCCTCGCAGGGATTCATCTCCATGTCTGTGACGACCATGTCCGCCGGCGTGAGACGCTCATAATCAAGGCCGCTGGGGGTTACGACGACGTGGTTGGTTTCCGGATCGCGTGCACACACCGTACCGCCGGCCATCCAGACCAGACCGTACTTTGGAAGCAGCCTGGCGGTATGCAGGACCTTGGCGCGCAGATTCTCAAGCAGCATGTCTACAACGGATACTTTCCGAGTTCATGGCCGGCTTCGAAGAAGGCCAGCATGTTTTCCAATGGAATATCGTTGCTGAAATTATGGGCTGGTGCAAGGATGTATCCCCCGTCCGCCCCCATCTGCTCGATTCGCAACCGGACCTCGCGGCGCACATCCTCAATCGTGCCATTGTTGAGTACGTTTTTCACATCCACTCCGCCCTGAAAGGTGAGGTCCCTGCCGAATTCGCGTTTCAACTCCACCGGATCCATCCCACGCAGGTGTCCCTCGATGGGGTTGAGCACTTCGAAGCCGGTATCGATCAAATCCGGAATGAACTTGCGTATTGCACCGTCGTTGTGCAGCAGGACCTTTGCGCGTGGCGCTTTTTTCTTGATCATTTCGATGCTCTTCTTGTACCGCGGCATGAGGAATTTTTTATACACGTCCGGATTAAACATTGGCCCGGCATTGGTGCCGTAGTCATCCGCCATTTCAACGATCTGAACATAGGGACCAACCACGTTCAGAAAGGCATCATAAAAGCCGTCCAGGACCTCCGCCAGCCTGCCCAATAAGTGGTCGAAGATGTGCGTGTCCATGATGGTCATCATCAGGGCGTTCTCCATGCCGACCAGGGCACGCGTCATTTCCCACAGGTTTCCGTAGACGGGCCGATGGGCGACGATGGCGTAATTTGTGTTGTGGTGGAGATGCTCGATCTCCTCCTTCACCCCCTCGACGCGCACAGGATCGTATGGATCCGGCCATGGATATTGATCGATCTTCTCAATCGTCAGATCCTCGCCGAGAGGGGCGCCGTGCAGGTCGTAATATCCGGAGACCAGGCGGTGGGTGATGCCCCATTCGTCGACGAATTCCTTGAATTCCCCGATCATCGGGTTCGCGATATAGGATTTTGGCGGGCGGATATGGATGAAGCGAAAATCGGTCCCGAGTCTTTCGAGAACCGGATTGTAGTCCGGAGTGGTATAGAAGCCAACCAAGGTCCTGCGCGGGATATCCCGCACCTTAAAATGGTCCTGTAAAAGAATATATCTCTGCTCAGTCAGGTGATTGGCTGATCCACCCAGGGTGATCGGGACCCGGTCCGGTTCCTTGTGGTTGAGGGTTGCAGCGACACGTTCCCTAGGTGTCATGGGTTCTGGCATGGGTCCATCCCGTAAGTTCCATATTCACAAAGGTGAACAAATTTTCACAAATGTGAGTTTATCAATATAACCCGCGCGTGTCAATCGGGTTGCGCCCGGAATCAGGAATCCGGGTGAATGACCATCTTGACCGCCTGCCCGGCGATCATCCTTTGGAGAGCCAGTTCGACCTTCTCCAGGGGGAGTTCGCCGGTCAAAAGAGGTCTAGTTTTTACAGCGCCGGAGACGATCAAATCAAACGCGGCACGCGCGTCCTTGGCAGTTCCTCCGTGCATATTCAGCAGGTCGATTTCCCCGTAATGGACGCGGCCGGCATCCACCCCCACCTTTGTGCCGGCAGTCAGGCCGCCAAACCAAAGCACTCGACCTCCGCGACGGACGATCTCCATGGAGACCTCCCACGTCTGCTCCTGGCCTGCGCATTCGATGACTACATCGGCACCATAGCCTTCGGTCAGCTTCCGAACCTCTGTGACTGTGTCGACTTCTCTCGCGTTCAACACCGATGTGGCGCCCAAATCCCGGGCGACTTCCAGTCTCATCGGGTTGCGGTCAATGGAGATCACCTGCCCGGCTCCGGAATGCAGTGCGAGTTGTAAATGCATCAGCCCGATCGGTCCCCCCGCACCGATGATTGCCACGCGCTCCCCAGGTTGGATTGCAAGTTTGTGCCAGCCATGCACAACTGCGACCAGCGGTTCGAGCAGGGCTGCGTGGGCGTAAGGGATGTGGAGAGGGATTTCGAAGGTTGTCCGGCGCACGATGGAGGCGGGAAGGATCATGTATTCCCCCAAGGCGCCGAAGTTGTAGATCAGGTTCTCACACAGATTTCCCTGCCTGCGTATGCAATAAAAACATTCCCCGCACTCAGCGAAGACGTTGGCTGTGACCCGCATGCCTTCCCGGAATCCGCTCACCCCGGCACCAATCTGGACCACCTCCCCGCCAAATTCATGACCAAAAATGAAAGGAGGGGGAAATTTGGGATGTCCACGAAGGTAGGTTTTCACGTCCGTCCCGCAGGTGGTTGCGGCGCGAACCTTGACCAGAAGTTCGCCGGTTTTTGGTTCAGGAATTGGTACTGAGCGTATTTCGATCTTCTCAGGACCAAGATACACCGCGGCGCGCATTTCCTTTGTCACGATGTGCCTCCGATTGACAGGGATGGCTTTTTTCGCTACAATTCACATTTGTGACATTATACTCACATTTGTGAATTGTAGCAAAACATGATTAAATTACAGTTGGCGATGGATACACTGGATGGGGACGAGGCATTGATGCTTGCGGCAGCTGTTGCACCCCACGCGGAGATTCTCGAAGCCGGCACCCCGCTTATCAAATCAGTTGGAATTGGCATCGTAAAAAAGTTAAGATCCTCCCACCCTGGAAAAATCATCCTGGCTGATTTGAAATCCAGCGATGTCGGGGCCTATGAGGCCAACATGGCGTTCAATGCCGGTGCGGATATCGTTACCACGCAGGGCATCACCACCCTGGCGACAATTTCCGAGGTCCAGCGCGAGGCGGACAGATGGAAGCGCCGTGCGGAGGTGGACATGACCGGCGTCAAGGATCCTGTTGCGCGTGCAAAGGAGGTCAGGGCTGTGGGGGTGTCCCTTGTGTTGTATCATCGCAGTATTGACGAGGAACTGACACAAGGTGCCTTGTGGGATGCGAAGGCCGTGAATACCATTCGTGAATTGTGCAGTCTCGGGCTTGATGTGGCCATCGCCGGCGGCATTCATTATGAAATGTTGTCCCTGATGAGAGGCGTACCCATCTATGGAATCGTGGTTGGGCGAGGAATCACTGCACAGCCGGATCCTGCTCAAGCCGCGAAGAAATTCTCGGAGCGGATTCATGAGATCTGGCCTGCCTGACATGATCCCCATCAGCGCCTCCCTGCTGGCTGCGGATTATGCGCGCTTGGGCGAGGAAGTACGGCGAGCGGAAGCGGCGGGAGTGGATTCGTTCCACTTTGACATGATGGACGGCCATTATGTACCGAATCTCGCGCTTGCCCCCGATCATTTGAAGATGTTGCGGTGCCATACGAAGCTGCCCTTTTGCGCGCATCTTGAATTGGAGAATCCAGACGAGGTCCTTTCCAGATTCAAGGAGATACAGGCGGACATGCTCATCGTTCAATGGAATACACTCGCAAATCCGACACACACCTTTGCAAGGATCCGTTCACAAAATACGAAGGTAGGGTTGGGTCTCAATCCCGACGACACCTTCGACAAAGTTGAGCATTATTTTGGAGACCTTGACCTGCTACTGCTGCTTGGAGTGTATCCGGGTTTTGGCGGGCAGGTCATGCAACCCGGCATGTTGGAGAAGATCGCCCGCGCCCGAAGCCTGGCAGGTGGTCTCGAGCGTCATTTAACCATTGCGGTGGATGGGGGTGTTAATTCAGGAAACGCGGTTCTTCTTGCAGAGGCGGGAGCGGATTGTTTGATCATGGGAACGGCGTTATTTCAATCCCCGGATATGGCACAATTCATCGGATCGATCAGGGAGTCAGTTGCAGAATCACTGCGCCGCTGACAGTTCGAATCCGTAATGTGCCATGGCCTGTGCCGAGCGTTCCAACACAGGTACGGGTGGTTGAAGATATCACTGGCAGCATACATGCCACATCCCCGCTGGTGGATTGCACCTGGTAGTTCAAGCTTGACGCTGGGCTCAGATCGACGGAGACAGATCCATGGTCCGTTTCGAGCCGAGTCAAATCATCCCCCTGGATCAGTCCATCAAAAATTACATTTCCCATGATTGTGGATACACCCGTATCTCCGTGTACGTTCAGGATCTGAAGCGATCCATAATTTCCAGCCACGCTGATCGTCCCCGAACTCTTCTGCACGGTGATATCCCCGCGATTGGACCACAGTGTCAGTTTTCCCGCGCCTTTGACAAGAGTGATGTTCCCGGAGACGGTGTCAACCTCCAGGTCGCCTTGATAATCTTCGATATGAACCGAGGCGCGTTCAGTTTCCACCTTCACCGGCATCCGATCGGGTATGTGCACTTCCAACTGGAGGGGCGCCGCTGAGAAGCCCTGCCGGCCAGTAGAAACCCTTATTAAAATCAGGTCTTGCTTGGAAATGACCTGATACTCCAGTATCTCAAGGGAGGTCGCCTGTCCGCTCACTCGTACTTTCTTTTCTTCATCCCCCAGGATAAGCACCTCTCCGTGATCGATCTGTATGAGAATGGATTGGGATCCTTCCACATCCAATACTTGAGGTTCCAGTTCAGTGTATTGCTCTGGAGCAGAAGTGCAGGCGGGAAAGATACAACCTAGCAATATGAAAATTGGAATATAGAATCGGTCCATGATTGAAGATCCGCAGCGTTGTACATTGTAGCATTGAAATGACAAGGGGCCTGCTCAATTCTCCCCAGTTATTAGGATCGCAATATCCAAAGGCTTGGGTTTCTGTGTCATAGCCGGTACGCTCACCCCAGCTTGGCCTGCCTGGTATCCCTTGGATGTATATGATGCGAACGGTCAGGCGCTCCAAATGATTAACCCCATTTTTACAGGTGGTCCCCTTGAACCTAGGCGCCAACGCATTGGAGAGTTTTGGTAGTTTGCGAGATGGATGAATCAAATAGCAGGTGGAAGAAACCTTCCACCTGCTATTAATTTTAGACCATGATATTTAATGAAGCACAGAAGGTCTGAATTTATACCCGTATACATGATATATACCGCGTTGGGCTAATCCGATTGCGGTTGTGAATGCCTATTAAACGATCAATGTTGCTCTTCGTTCATGTTTTTACACCCTGTTTATAACTCGATGACAGAAATCACGGGTGGGAGACGCAGGGAGTGATGGGCGGCACTCCCTGCAAGGCGGGTTTCCTATGTAAAATACTCTCAAAAGGAGAATCTTATGAAACGAATCTTTTCTTTCCTCTCAATTCTCGTCATTGCCTCCCTCGCCTGCTCGCTGCCAGCCGCGACCCAGCCTGCTGAAACAGTCACCCAGCCCGAAGTCCAGAATGAAGCGGGCGGCGAAGCCGTCCTCTACTTCACGATTGGGATGCACATCGAACCGATGGGCGAAACTGCACAGGGATATGGCAGCGGCAAAGCCGATTACCACACCCCGCAATTCTTCGATAAACATGTACAGGACATCCTGAAAGTTACGCAAATCGTCGAAGCCCATGACGGACGTATGACGATTCAGGCGCAAAGCCCATTCACCACGGTTGCACTCGAATCAGGCAATACCATCCTCGCCGACCTCGCCGCCAGCGGACATGAGATTGCCCTCCATTTCCATGAAGATGCCCATCTTGGAAAGAACTCCGAAACGCTTTCGGTGCAGCAATGGTGTAACGTAATGAAGGAAGAGATGGCTTACATCACGCAGGCTTCGGGGGTCACGGACATCCGCTATTGGAGCGGCGGTAATTTGTACGCCAATTTGTTTGAAGCCGCCGAATGTGCGGGCTTGGATGTGAACAGCGATTGGAAGAATCCGCAAATGCAAACCACCGACCTTTCGCTCGTGGGCGTGACCCCCTGGCGACCCGCAGGCGGCACCGACGGCACAGACTTCACGCTCTTCGCCCAGAACGACCCGAACGGCGCAATCATCTTTTTGCCCGAAGGTCAATACGACAAAAACGATTTCGCCGCATCGCGCCGCAGCGACGAAGCGGGCGGCGATGAAGCCTACTTTGAATATCTCAAAGAAAGTCTCTATGCCTCGCTCGAAGCCGCGCAGCCTGGGCAGGTCAACGTCTTTCATTTCACCATCCACCCTGGCGAATTTCGCGGCGACAGGCAAGACCCCTTCGGCGTGATCGAACGCTTCCTCGCCGAAGTTGTTGACCCGCTCGTCGCTTCGAGTGATGTGCAATGGATGCCCCTCTCCGAAATGGCAGATGCGTATGCGGAAACAGAGCCATAGGAGGATGTCTCATGAAAAAGATTTTCCTCGCCCTTACCTTACTCTCCCTTCTAAGCTTTGCCTGCGCCCAAACAACACCTCAGACTCCGCCCGTGCCTGATTCTGTTCCCTCAACCGAATCCACGCCTGACACCTCGCACCTGACACCCTTCGACGCGGCTCAGGGCACGCCTGACACTGGATATATCTCCTTCATCATCAACGTCCACGACTGGACTCACCCCGATGAAAGCGCAGACATCCTGCTCCAACTCGTGGACCTGTTCGAGCGTTACAACGTGCGCGGAGATTTTTACTTCACCGCCGAGATCACCCGCGAACTGGCAGAGAAGCATCCCGAAGTGATCGAACGCCTTAAGAACTCGGACATGACCATCAGTTACCACGTCCGCCCGCCGCACCCGCTCTACACCGGCTTTGACTCGCGCCTGAAAAATCTGAGTGACGACGAGTTGTATCAAACCCTGCTTGATTATGAGACCTACGCTCTCGACCTCGAAACAGGTGAATTGGATAAATCCCAACCCGGCGGATACGCCTACGTGGCGCAAGTCTTCGGGCGCAATCCTGTCGTCGTCCCCGCGCCAAACAACGACCCGCGCATCAGAGACGCCGCACAGAGAGTCTATGCCAGCCTCGGCGCACAGATGACTCTGCTGTATCACGAGTCGGGAACCAAACTCGAACAGCCGTATGAGTATGTCAACGGTATGCTCGTCCGCCCCAGCGATTTCAGCGTAACTCGCGTCACTTCGGTGGACGGCAGCGAAAGCTTCTGGTGGAACTTTATGTCTTCATCGGACGCGGAGAACTACAACCCGACGACGATGCTGCAAGATCAACTCGAAGAGTGGGTACGGCAAACTTCCAGTTTGCCCGCCAGCCGCGCTCCTTTCATCACTGCGTTGATTCACGAAAATAATTTCTACCGCAGCGGCGCGGAAGGCTGGACTTCGATCTACTTCGACATGAACGGCGCGAAGAAGGGCGATCCGATCACAGCCCCGTGGGATTTGTCCGCGCAAGACCCGTCACGTCTGCGGGCGGAGGAAGACCAAGCCGCCATCTTTGCCGCTTATGAAGAACTGGTTGCCTACGCTGCTGCGAATCTCACCGTGGTCACTTCGGAAGATATTGTGAAGATGGCGAAGTAGAAGCACGTCATTGCGAACCGTGCTCTTGCTCTTTACGGCGAAGCAATCTCACAGCCCGCGTATGAGATTGCTTCGGGCGGGAGATCACCGCCCTCGCAATGACGGAAACTTACAGGAAACTCAATTGATGAAAAATAAAACGATCACCTTCGTAATTCTCATTGCAACTCTTCTAACGTCGTGCAGTGCTGAAGTTGCTTTAACTCCGGTTGCTCCTACGACTCAAGTTGATGCAACTCTGCCCGCTACGATAGAAGATGCATCCCCACCAAACATTATTCTGGTCATTGCCGATGATGTGGGGATCGACTCCAGCCCGTGTTATGAAGTCGGCGCGGAGAAACCAAACATGCCAACAATCGAAGCCTTATGTAAATCCGGCGTCGTTTTCGATAATGTTTGGGCAACCCCGGCATGTTCATCCACGCGAGCCGCGATCCTCACCGGGCAATACGGTCTGCGGACTGGCGTCCTTGCTGCTGGGGAACGGCTTGAAGATACCGAGTCGATCTTCGATGTTCTCTCGAAGGATGTGCCTGTGCCATATGCGAATTCGGTCATCGGCAAGTGGCATGTCGGCGGGAAACAACCCGACCCGAATCACCCGGCAACATTTGGCGTGGATCACTATGCGGGTTTTCTTTCTTCCGGCTTGAAGGATTATTACGAGTGGGAGATCACAGAAGACGGTGTCCGCTCACAAGTGAACGGCTATGCCACGACCGTCTTCACCGACAAAGCCCTGGACTGGATCGAAACACAGGATTCGCCGTGGTTCTTATGGCTGGCATATAACGCGCCACATGTTCCGATCCACCTCCCGCCTGATGGAATGTATACCCAGCAGGGACTGACAGGAACGCCGCGGGATATGCGTCAAAACACCCGTGCATATTATTTTGCGGCGCTGGAAGCATTGGACTTTGAGATGGGACGCCTGCTCAACTCTCTGTCGCCTGAAGTCCGTGCCAATACGGTGGTCATCTTCATCGGCGATAACGGGTCGCATGACACCGTCTCACAGGGATACGACCCCGAAAAGACGAAGTTCACCGTGTACGAAGGCGGCATCCATGTGCCGATGGTCATTGCGGGGGACGGCGTTACGCAGATGGGCACACGCGAAGATGCGCTCATCAATATCACTGACTTGTTCGCCACGATCGCAGAGATGGCGGGCGCTGCCGAAGTTTCTCAGCCCGATAGTATGAGTTTCATGGACGCACTGACCAGCCCAAACTTCGCAGGACGCGAGTATGCATATTCGGAATTCCGCTTTGAAGACGGCAGCACAGCCTGGACGGTTCGCAACCTGCAATATAAGTTGATCGTGTATTCCGATGGGCGCAGGGAGTTGTACGACTTGTTCGTTGATCCATTTGAAGGCAATGATTTGCTTGCAGGCGGTATGTCAGAAGAAATGGCTGCGGTCGTTTCGGAGCTTGAAAATTATAGGAATGGACTTCAACCATGAAACGCTTATCTCTTTTCATCACACTTATAGCGGTCATCTCGCTGGCTTGCAATGCGGGGCAGAGTCAACCCACAGCGGCGGAAGAATTCACTGAAACAGCAGCCCAGCCCACGATCCAGAGTGAGGCGGTTCTTCCATCCGCTCAATTTGACTCATCCAAACTTGGCACAGTCGAAAAAGACATCACGTACTGCTCTGTGGATGGAGTCGAATTAAAGATGGATGTGTATTATCCGCCTGAAAACAATGGGCGCTTTGCTGTGACGATGTATGTGCATGGCGGCGGCTGGAGTTCGGGCGATAAGGCGCAGGGCGCGGGCACGATTGAAATTCCTGAATTGCAGAAGGCGGGCTTTTTGGTGGTGTCGGTCAATTACCGACTCGCGCCTGAATATGAATTCCCTGCGATGATCGAAGATGTGAAGTGCGCCGTGCGTTCGCTGCGTGCTCACGCGGACGAATACAACCTCGACCCGAATCGCATCGGTGTGTGGGGCGGCAGCGCGGGCGGACATTTGGTGGCGTTGCTCGGCACAAGCGATGAAAGCGCAGGATTCGATGTGGGCGAGTATCTGGACTATTCCAGCCGCGTACAAGCCGTGGTCAGCATGTTCGGTCCAACCGACCTGACTATTCCCTTCGAGGGCAATCCGATAGGGCAATCTGCTGGCTTTAGCGGAGCCGACCCCGCACTCGCCAGCCCAGTGACATATGTGACCGCGGACGATCCGCCGTTCTTGATGCTGCACGGCGAAAAGGATGCGCTTGTTCCCATGGAACAATCGGAGATCTTATTGGCAGCCTTGCAAACGGCAGGCGTACCTGCGGAACTTGTACCCGTCATCAATGCGGGACATTCCTTCAAGCCTGATGGCGGACAGATCAGCCCATCACGGAAGGAGATCGTTCAGTTAGTTGTGGCGTTTTTTGAGGAGACGTTGAAGTAAGAATTCCCGTCATTGCGAGCCGCGCTCTTGTTCTTGCGGCGTAGCAATCCCATAGCGTGTATATGAGATTGCTTTGGGCGGGAGAGCACCGCCCTCGCAATGACGGAAAGGTCTTTTTACACCCCGTTTACAACTCGATGACGCCCGTCATGCTGTAATTATGAATACAGTGATTCGGAACACTCTCTTTTATTCCTGCCCGAAAATAGAATGTGGAGAAAGGAGAAAATCATGAAACGACTTTTATTTCTATTCACCCTATTCGCACTGATGGTCTCTGCTTGCGCACCTACATTTACAGAAGAGGTCGCCAAGCCTGTTGAGACCCAACCTGCCGAAACAGCAGAGCAGCCCTCAGCGCAGAACGAAACGGGGAATCCGTCACCACAAAACGGCGAGATCACCGTCGAGCAGATTCCCTCCGAGTATTCCATCGCCTCGGGCGGACTGGACGGCTGGTTCACTACCGGTCAAGCCGCAGACCTGACCCTGAGCGCCGTAGATTTCAACAACGCAGGCGGCGGGTTATTTTTCAATCATCCGACTTCGATCGTCACCGACGGCACGCATCTCGCGCTGGCAGACCGCAACAATAACCGCGTGCTGATCTGGAACGAATTACCAACCGCAAACGAAGAACCCGATTTGGTTTTGGGTCAACCTGATTTCATTTCAAACAATCCCGGCACCGGCGCAGACCAAATGAACTGGCCCGTGGCAATGGCAGTCGGCGGCGGAAAGTTGCTGGTGGCAGATGCGTACAACAACCGCATTCTGGTTTGGAATTCATTCCCAACCCAAAACGGACAGCCCGCCGATCTAATCCTGTCGGGCAGTGACTTTCAAATGGTGGAGTGGCCCTGGGGCGTTTGGACTGACGGCACGCGCCTGGCTGTGGTCAACACGCCCAAAGGTGAAGTGCTGATCTGGAATACATTTCCCACTTCGTCCGATCAACCTGCCGATTTCAAACTGACCGCCGCCGAGCAGATGGGCACACCGCGTTCGATCACATCCAACGGCGAGTACTTCATCGTTGGCGACCACAACGCCAGCACGGGCGGAGCCGCCTTCGGCGTGAAGAACGCCACCTTCGTATGGACGACCTTCCCCACGTCAGACACGCCCGCCGATTTCATGCTCGAAGAATGGCTGCAAGGTGAGATCACCGACGACGGCAAAATGTTGATGGTTAGTTCCACGGGGCGCAGTATGTCGGTTTGGAATTCGCTCCCCACCGCCGCCGACCCCAACCCCGATTTCACCGTCGGCGGGATGAACTCCTTCGACTTCAACGCGGGCGACGGCTCCGACATCGCCATCGCAAACGGACGCGCCTACGTCGCGCTCTCGAACGGCAACCGCATTGTCGTCTACAACAGCCTGCCCACCAGCCCCGAGCAACTGCCCAATTTCGCCATCGGCTCGCCCGACATAACCACCAACACGCTCGAAACGAATTTCATCATCAGCAATCCCAACCCGCTCACCGACGGCAAGAGTCTCTTCGTGCTTTCCGACTTCGACCGCAAACTCTACATCTGGAATCAAATCCCCGATAACAGCAACGCCTACC
The DNA here is from genome assembly GCA_016866195.1 of Chloroflexota bacterium. GTDB lineage: Bacteria > Chloroflexota > Anaerolineae > Anaerolineales > Villigracilaceae > VGNF01. The sequence continues at coordinate 16,089 of VGNF01000018.1, forward strand.
CCAACTGGGTCTACAACTTCCCCGAACAGCCCAACGGCTTCGCGCTGGCAAACGGTCAACTCGTGGTGATGGGACGTAGCGCGCTTTACATCTGGAATCAACTTCCGCTCAATGGCGAAATGCCCGACACCACCCTCGCCCTCAACGGCTACGACCTCGGCAAAATCTCAGGCATGACCTACGACGGCAAATACCTCTACCTCGCCGACACGCAAGCCAACGCGATCTACGTCTGGGACGGTCTGCCGCAATCGCCCGATACGCCGCCTGCCTTCACCCTCAGCGCCGAGTCGCCCATTCGCATTTACAGCGACGGAGAATACCTGACCGCCATGCTCAAGATGAATCGTGAAGTCGGCATCTATCGCGTGGATGAACTGACCGCTTCCTCCTCCCCCGCGCTGGTTCCGAACCCAAATGGCTTTGGTCTCACCTTCGGGGCGAATCAGCCAAATGTAGACCACGGCGCCTTCAACATGGCATCTTCCGCCATCACCGCGAACGGACATCTCTTCGTCGCCGACGCCAACAACAACCGTGTCCTCGTCTGGCAAAGCGTCGAATCCGCGTTGGCAGGCGCCCCCTTCGACCTGATCCTCGGCGAAGACGACGCCAGCGACCGCGTCCCCGAGATCGGCGCGGACAAACTCTTCTGGCCAACTCGTCTGGCATTTGACGGCAGTTATCTCTGGGTCGGCGAATTCAAATTCTCCGAACGACTTGTGCGGTTTTCGGTTCAATAGCTTGTCACTCTGAGCGACAGCGACACATACACCGCGGTGCGGATGCAGTGCGGTGAGAGTCTCTACAATAATCTAAGATAGTGTTTCTTAACTCCTTTTTGGGACACGGACGGCACGGATTTCACAGATATTCGCGGAAAAAACCTTTAAAAATCCGTGTTTGCCCGTGTAATCCGTCCAATCCGTGTACTTAAGAAACAGTCTCTAAGAGATGCTTCGCTTCGCTCAGCATGACAAAATCAGGAGTACATCATGTTTAAAAAACTCACCCTCTACATCTTCTCTCTCATCCTCGCCTCACTCGCCTGCGGACTTCCCGCCACGCAAGCGCCGTCGGCTGAAACCCAACCCACAGAAACAGCAACCCAGCCCCAAGTCCAGGACGAAGCGCTTGTTTCATCCTGCCTCGACCCGATGTGCCTCACGGCATCCCTCTCTCTGCTTGACCTGCAAAACCGTCCCCTCGACGAAAACGTGGTCAAACTCTTCTCCGTCGCTGTGGACGAAGAACGCAATCTCGTTTACGTCGCGGGCATCATGACCAACGACGTGGCGATCCTCGATGGCGCAACCGAAGAATGGATCGGCATCGTAAAAACCGGCATCACCGAGCGCGGCATCAAATACATTTACTTCGACTCGTCCGCACAATATCTGTATATCTTTGAAGTCAACGCCGCCACGCTTCATCGCGTCAACGTTGCAACTGGTGAATTGGCAGCGCCTGCCAAACTCAACGGCGGCTTCGGCAGCCTCGCCTTTGTGGATGAAGTCCATACGCGTTTTTATCTCGCCACCAAAAACGGACTGACCGCCTTCGACGGGAATACGCTTCAAGAGCTCTACGTGGTACAAGGCTTGGGCGAGAACGCAGGCTCGATGGTCTACGATGAAGCGACCGACTCCATTTACCTGCTCGCCTCGCAAGACAAAAATGTCCGCTCCATCATCGTCATAGATGCCGCCAGCGGAAAGGTCACAAACGAAATTCAATACACCACCCAAGCCAACGGACGCGCACGCTGGTTCCACTTCGACTCGACAGAGCGCAATTTCATCATCGGTTTGGATCGGGCAGTCATCACGCTTGACATGAACGGCAATGAACTCAACGCCTTCCCGCTTCAAAACAACGGCGTCCTCGAAGATGTCCTCTACGACCCCGCCACCAACCAGACCTTCGCGCTCTCGGTGGCTCAACCTGCAAACGGTCAAGTCGTGGGCATCGGCGGGCATGTGGACGTGTACGATAAAAGCGGCAGCCTCACCCACAGTTTCGACTTCGGGCGCAAGCCGCACCATATGCACCTCAACTCTGCAAACGGTCACATCTACCTCGCCAACGGCGACGCCTCCACGCTTTGGAGCATCGACACCGCCGCCCCCGCCCAAGCCAATCCCCTGCGCCTCGGCGACAGCATCGAGCAGATCGTTGTCTCTGGCGACGGCAGCACGCTCTACCTCTCCAGCCGCCTCGGTGGAAGTTACATTGCGCGTTATTCTTTAGTGGATGGAAGTGCCGCCTCTTTCTCCGCCGGAACCTGGCCCATCCCAATAAGGCGCGACTCCGCTGGAGATTTTCTCTTCTCTCTCAACGCCTGGGACAGTACCCTCTCCGTCTATTCGATGACTCCATCTGAAGCTTTGCTCGGCACCATCCCGCTCGGCATCCCCGCAGGCTCCACCGACCGCCTACCCGACCTCGCCATCGACTCAACTCACAAACTCGCCTTCGCCGCCTACCCTGAATTCGGTTTGGTTGCAGTGGTCAATTGGGAGACGATGCAACCCATCACCACTATCAACATCCCCAACGCAGAGACAGGCGATACTGGCGGCGGACCGGGTCAATTGCAGGTCAGCGTCAACGAAAGCGCCAGGCGACTCTTTGTCTACGAACCGAAAGCCCGCACAGTGTACGTGTACGATACAGCCAATAACTTCTCACTGCTCAACAGCGTAGACGTGAAAGCCCAATCCAAATCCATCGGTCAATCCGACGCCGACCAGTTTTTCTTCGACGCCGATTCCAACCGCCTCTTCCTCGGCTCGGTGGAATTGGACAGCACAACAGGTCAACCGAATGGAAACATACTCCCCGCCGAAAGCAAAATCTTCGGCATGGACAGCGCCGATAATCTCTACTGGGCGCTCGACGACGCCAACAACGCCATCCTCGCCATAGACAAAACCACGCTTACCATCCGTCACAACCAACCCATGCCCGAACCATCATCCAACCTCGCCACTGCCGCCTACGACCCCGTGAACAAACAAGTCTTCATCGGCTATCTCATCACCGCAAATTTGTATGGGTTCAGCGTGGGGCAAATTCCATGATCGGGGATGCGTCGCACCAGAATTAATGAGGAACTATCAACGGGTGGACGCGTCCACTTAATGAGGCTCATCCACCCGTTTGGTGCGACGCATTCGGTCTCTTTACATTTTACAAACAATTTACATCCGCATGAACCGCACCAAACAATTATTCTGTAAACTTATTCCATCCGCTTTATTTATAAGGAGAGACAATGTTTAGGAAAAGAATTATATTTTTGCTGCTTCCCATTATTCTGTTTGCTTGCAGCCCAGCATCCGTGCCAATGACGGAAAAGTCGCCAGCGGCGGCGGTCGAGCCTGTCGAGACCCAACCTGCTGAAACGCAATCAGCCCCAATCACGTCAGAGGCGGGCACTTCGTCCACAAATGAAGCCTTTGGAATCTATATGTCCCTCTCCAAAGATGGCAATAACCTATGTACCTTCGGTGAAGTGACCCATTGCAGACTCTTCTTCGCAGAAGTGACATCAACGGACGACGCACTTGGCATCGTGGAAGGATCGTTCAAAGAAATTCTGCCCGACGTACCCGCTGTCATGCCATCCGTCAGCCCCGATGGAACGTTATTGGCATTCACGCCAAGCAACTCCAAGCTGCATGGAAAGAAGATTATCTCCTCAAAGTCCTCTCCTCTGGTGTTTAGATGCGATTGCCCTAATAGACCAGGTCTGATAAAATCAGGCAGGATATGTTATTAAGTTGCCATGGCAACTTTTCTTTGTCTGTGATTAATCCTCAGACTATCGTGCTTTAAATTCGACCTCCTTTTTTTACAACATTTAAAAACACGAATCCATCTTGTGAGGTTCTATGAATAAAACTGTAATTTGGGCGTTGATCATTGTTATCCTCTTATGTCTGGTTGCGGCAATACTCATAGGGCTGGGCTACCTGACACAGAACGACTCTTCAAACACTAGCGAAGGGGCGTTTGGATCCACGCCTGCTGTGACGATCATCCAACCCGCGGATACGACTCAAGTTAACTCTGGATATGCTCTATTGGTGTATGTCACCGCGCAATCTCAAGGTGGATTGAAGCAGGTGGAATTGCTCATCGATGGTCAGGTCGTTCAAACCTACACCCTGCCAGACCCTTCGGTAACATCTGCAAGCAGAGTTTTTGTTGTATTAAATCAAAATACAGGCTGGCATGAAATTACCGCCAGAGCAACCAACAGGCAGAACGAGACCGGGGAAAGTGGCAAAATCCGTGTGGCAGTGGTGGTTCAGCAAGCAGGCGATGCCAATGGGAATGGACAGGGCGATCTACCCGTCAGCATTGGGGATGGGAGCGAGAATCCACTGGATGGAGACGGACAGGCAAATCCATCCGCAGGTGGAGGCGATGCAGGTAACAATCCACCCGCCGGAGATGGGCAGGCAAATCCGCCTGTTGATGGAGAAAATCCGGGAGCAGGAGATGAAGCCTTGCCTGCATTACCGCCTCAACCCAACGATGCTCCGCCACAATTCCCGCTGTATGATCTGCATATCGAGCTTGATGCCTCTGGTGGTGGAGACCCCGTCCCCACCTTGTTTGCTTATGCCAAAGCCGAAGATGACCTGGGACTCCAATCCTTGGAATTTGCATGGAGCGGCTGGGATGGAGAAGTGTTGATCGATAGGGGCACGAACATCATCGACTGTGAAGGGCAGCAAGTTTGTGAGATCGGATATTTTTATCTGCCGTTGGAGGTTGGGGAATACTGGGTGGGGTTTACTGCCGTGGATACCAGCGGGCATGTTTCCGTCGTTATTGATCAGTTACAGGTATTGCCCGGCGGAAACCTGCCGCCCGCAGCAGTGGAACCAGAGGAAGAGAATTCAATTCTGGATGAGATCATCAATGACATGATCCCCGATCTGGATGGCAGTGATTTTCTACCGGTTGGTCCGGTGTTAAATGTGCCCGACCTGTTGGGTTGGCTCGGGCAAGCCAATGCCAATGGAGATGCACCGGCGGAGGATGTGTGTGAACAAGGCGACTTTGAATGTGAGTACGGAGCAGGGATCGTAGTCACAGCCAACAGCAATGACCCCGCTGGAAATCTCATTTCACTGCGGCTGGAGCAACCGTTCGAAGCCCCTGAAGGCAAAACCCTGATCCCGCATATTCGACGAACCATCGGAAACCATAACACATACGAATTGATCATCCCGCCCAATTGGGTGGCTGGTCAGGGCGCCGCGTTGAACCCAGGAACAGAGTTTTCATACATCGACAATGACCTTGCCTGTGGAGCTACCTATACTTATATCGTTGGGCTAGAAGCCTACACGCCAGGTGCGGTGGAAGCTTATCTTTCCGGCGGCGCCTATCCCATTGGAACGTCCGTTGAATGGGAAAGGGTTCAAGCCAGCGGACGTTGCGACCCCAACGGTCCGGGTCTGCTAGTTTTGGTTGCCAACCCGCAACCTGGCGGGGTGATGCTCGAATGGAGCATACCGCCGGGTAACTATCCCCCCGAAGGAGCCGGGGTCATTCTCTATCGTTTCGATCGAACCAACTCCGACCCATCTGTTTTTAGCGAAGTAAATCTGTATGAAAAAGTCTACTCGCAGAATGACCTGCGTTCGGGCTTGCTCTTCACCGATATAGATGCCAATGTGATCTGCGGGCATGAATATATTTACTCGTTAGGCGTATACCCTGCAGGCGGACTACGCCCAGGCTTTTCTCCATCGGGCTGGCTTCAACATACCAGTCAAACCGTAGTGCGCGGATTCTGCCCCACAGGCACATTGAACGATATTCAACTTTCTCTTGAACCAATCGCTGGGCAGTATGGGAATGGCACCTATCAAGAGGTGTTGCTCACACTCGACCTGCCGCAAGGGTTTGCCTGGCCTGCCGGGCGCGATGTACGCCTGAATATCTGGCAAATCATGGAAGATGGCAGCGCAGAATCACCTGGATATTTTCCAAAAAATAACCTACCATCACACCGATTCAAAACCCCTGTGGATTGCACACAAGATCGGGCTGAATTTTTCCTCAGCCTCGAAAGTGACGGTGTCCGGCTCAACGAGACGGGTATCTATCAAGTGGATATTGAAAATTGCGCTCCGGAAGGCGGGTCAAACCCATGAAAACATTTACCATAAAACGACTATTGCTTGGCATGTTTCTGATTTTCCTAACCGGCTGCACCCTCCCCGCCGGATTCCCCGGCAACACACAGGCATCGGGTGTGCAGATCATCGCCCCACAGAACGGAACCGTTTACACCTTGCAAGATTGGATCATTGTTAAATCAACCTTCAGTGTAGAGACAGGCGCTACCAATATGCTGCTGCTCGTCAACGGCGAGATCGTGCGAGAAGATACATTGGATGGCTCGATCCCATCAGGAACCATCCAACAACCGTGGCGTGCCTCTGAGCCGGGAACGTATCAATTGCAGACCAAACTGCTCACAGCAGATGGCGGCTCATATGATTCCAATATGGTGCAAGTACAAGTCGGAGGAGAAAACCCCGCCTCTCAAACCCCGCCGACAGTTGAATCTACGCCCATGCCTGAAGCCACGCCCATGCCTGAAGCCACGCCCATGCCTGAAGCCACGCCCACACTTGGACCTCCGCAAGCCACCGCCATCAAAGACTCAAATTGCCGCTTTGGTCCCGGTCAGGCGTATGAAGTCACTGGGTATTTGCTGAGTCAACAAACCGCTCCCATTGTTGGGCGCCGCTCAGACTCTACCTGGTGGGTCATTCAAACCGAAGCAGGCGTAAAGTGTTGGATCTGGGATGAATTGGTCGAGATCAGCGGCGATATCAGCAACGTGCCTATTGTGGAAGCGCCGCCCACTCCCACACCAAGCCCGCTTCCCCTGAGCGCCCCTCAACCCAGCGCACCTTCCGGCACACTGAATTGCACCTCATCCGTTCAGTTGACATGGCAACCCGTCTCACACCCGAACGGAATCGCCTACTATGAATGGGAGATCGACGGACCCGGCGGCAAACAAACCGGAACCACCACAAGCGCTTCTAAAGAGATCATTGTTGCCTGCGGCAACAGCACCTACACATGGCGAGTACGCACAATCGACAAACTTGGGAATACCAGTGTGTTTTCAGAAACTTTAACCTTCACAGTGCAGTAAAAGTTTAATCGAGTAGGGAGCGGCGGCTAACCGCTCCCTCTCACACCACCGGACATGCGGGTCCGCATCCGGCGGTTCAATGAGAATAACGTG
>VGNF01000019.1 GCA_016866195.1 Chloroflexota bacterium
CTGGCTGGCGGGTTTATCCAACTCCATTTCTTTTTCCTCCAGAATCTAAAGCGGAATGAGCAGAGCAAGAGCTCATTCCGCTTCTTCCTTCACCTTTCACTTTTGCTCAAACAGCCAAAGTTCAGGGGACACAGGGTGGGGGCGCGGCTTGACTTGCCCTTCGCGACTCTGTATAATCCCAGCCATCCAGGAAGAGTAGACGGTTTGCCGGCTGATAGAGAAGAAGGACGCGGGCTGGAAGCCTTCGCAGACCGAAACCGTCGAACGTCGCCTGACACGTTTGCCGAAGAAATCCTTGTGAGAGTAGACCGGCACGGGAATGCCCGTTACAGCGTAAGCTGATGAACACGTCAGCGGCGAGTGTGCCGTGGTGAACGGCAAACCGAGGTGGTACCGCGGAGTCAAGGCTTCGTCCTCGTATGGGACGAGGCCTTTTTGTTTAATCATGACAAGGTGAGATGAACACGTACTTCATCACCGGAGGCTACGGCTTCCTCGGCCAGTACATCGTGCAGGCGGTTCATGAGCATGACCCGCGGGCGAGCCTGCGCGTGCTGACCCGCACCCCGCGTAAAACCTTCCTGGCGCTCGACAAGCTCGAGCGCGTGCAGTGGATCCGCGGCGAATTGCTCGAGCCGGAATCGTTCATGGACCAGCTGCAGGGAGTGGACACGGTCATCCACAACGCGGCCATGGTCTCATTCCGCAAGGCGGAGGCGCCTGCGATCTACGAGTCGAATGTCATCGGCACCCGCAATCTGCTGGCCGCGGCGCGCGCCGCGGGCTGCCGGGAGTTCATCTTCATCAGCTCGATCTCGGCCGTGGACTTTCACCCGGGTCGGATCTCGGACGAGACCATGCTGCCCGACCCGGAGCGAAAGTGCCTCAAAGACATGTACGGCTACAGCAAGCTGGTGAGCGAGATGGAGTTGAAGGAGATCGCGCATGAGATGCGCGTGATCATTCTGAACCCGAGCGTGGTCCTCGGTCCCGGCTCAGTCCGCGTGGACATGGTGATGAAAGCCCTGCGCCTCCTGCCGGTCCTGCCGATGCTATCGTACGTAAACACCTTCGTGGATGTGCGCGATGTGGCGCGGGCGGTCGTGCTGGCCCTGTCGAAGGGACGCAGCGGAGAGCGTTATATCGTCACGGCCTGGAATATGGGCATGATCGAGTTCGCACAGGCCGCGCAGCGGATCGCGGGAAAAAAGGAGCGCATCCTCCCGCTCTCCGGCGCCGGGACGAAGGTGATGGATGCCTTTCTGGTCGCGCTGGATCTGTTCAAGTTGAACCCGGGCATCCGCCGCCTCTCGGAGATGGGCGTGGACAAGCCCTGCTCGTATGAAAAGATAAAACGCGAGATGGGCTGGGAACCCTCGCTTACGCTGGAGCAGTCCCTCGCCGATACGATCCGTGCAGGAGAGCCGGATTCCAAAATCAGTTGAGAAGGTATGCCGGTCGAACTGAATGTGCCGGCATTCGATCTAATGGAGTTGCTGGTGCGATGAATGTCAAAGATGTCCTTGTATCCCAATATCTCGCCTCGCTCGCCATGCTGAAGCAGGCAATCGTCAAGTGCCCGCCGCACGTCTGGGATGATCCCCGCGAAAAGGATAAATTCTGGTTCGCCGCGTATCACGCGCTGTATTATGCCCATGTGTATCTGAAAACCCCGGGCGTGGATTTCGTCCGCTGGAAAAAGCCGAAGTATGAAAATCCTGGAGCAGCGATGAGCAGGTCGCAAGTACTTGAGCAGCTTGCCTCGGTGGAACGAGAGGTTTCTGTGCAGCTGCCTCGCATGAATCTCGGCGGGGCTTCCGGTCATGCCGGGTTGGTTTCGAATCTGGAGCTGCAAATCTACAACATCCGGCATATACAGCAGCATGCCGGCGAACTCTATCAACGACTGAGCGGGTTGGATGTCCAGCTGAGTTGGGCGTCCGCGCGACACGCTGCCGCGCCAAAGGAGAAGAGAAAATGACCAGACAGGAATTGCCAAAGGCCTACGATTTCAAGTCCACCGAACCGCGCATCTACGCCATGTGGGAGGCGGGGGACTACTTTAAACCGTGGAACGATCCGAACAAACCCGGCTTCGACCCGACCGTCAAACCGTTCGTTATCTCGATCCCGCCTCCGAACGTGACCGGCGAACTGCACCTCGGTCATGCCATGTTCGTCAGCATGGAGGATCTGATGATCCGCTACCACCGCATGCAGGGCTATTCCACGCTGTGGGTGCCGGGCACCGATCACGCCGGCATCGCCACGCAGTTGATGGTGGAGCGCGATCTGCTCAAGAACGAGGAGGTGACGCGCGAGGAGCTCGGCCGCGAGAAGTTCATCGAACGCACCTGGGAGTGGAAGAGGAAGTACGGCGGCATCATCACCGAGCAGGTCCGGCGTCTCGGCGCCTCGTGCGACTGGTCGCGCGAACGCTTCACCCTCGACGACGGACTGAGCCGCGCGGTGCGCGAGGCGTTTGTTCGCTTGTATGAGAAGGGGCTGATCTACCGCGGACCGCGCCTGATCAACTGGTCGCCCGGCTTAAAGACCGCCGTCTCGGACCTCGAAGTGGAATATGACGAGGAGGACGCCACGCTGTATTTTTTCAAATATATGTTGAAGTCCTCCCCCCTTCCCCCCTCTGCCGATGGGAGAGGGGATGGGGGTGAGGGAGAATTCATCCCGGTCGCGACCATCCGCCCGGAGACCATCCTCGGTGATACGGCAGTGGCGGTCCATCCGGAGGACGAACGCTACAGGAAATTCTTCGGCAGGAAGGCGATCGTACCGATCCTCGGGCGCGAAATCCCCGTGATCGCGGACACGTACGTGAGCAGGGAATTCGGCACCGGCGCGTTGAAGATCACGCCCGGTCACGACGCGAACGACTATGCCATCGCGCAGCGGCATGACCTGCCGATCATTTCCATCTTGGATGCCGAGGCAAAGGTCAATGAGAACGGCGGCAAATACAAAGGTCAGGATCGATTCGAGGCGCGTGAGAATCTATGGAATGACATGAAGGCCGCGGGGCTGGTCATCAAGACCGAGCCGTACCGCACCGCCCTCCCGCGCTCGCAGCGCGGCGGGGAGATCGTCGAGCCGATGATCTCCACCCAATGGTTCGTGAAGATCGGGCCGCTGGCGCAGGCCGCTCTCGCGGCAGTGAGAGATGGGCGCATCAGGATCGTCCCCGAACGCTTCGAGAAGGTGTATTTCAACTGGCTCGAGAACATCAAGGACTGGTGCATCAGCCGCCAGTTGTGGTGGGGACACCGCATCCCGGTCTGGTATTGCCCCGAGGGTCATATGACCGTGACGCGCGAGGATCCGTCACAGTGCCGGACCTGCGGCTCGAAGGAGATTCGTCAGGACGAGGACGTGCTGGATACCTGGTTCTCCTCGGGCTTGTGGCCGTTCTCCACATTGGGTTGGCCGGAGGAAACGCCGGATTACAAGTATTTCTATCCCACCTCCTACATGGAAACGGGGTACGACATCCTGTTCTTCTGGGTGGCGCGTATGATCATGAGCGGGTTGGAATATACCGGGAAGATTCCATTTCACACCGTGTACCTGCATGGTCTTGTGCGCGATGAGATCGGACGCAAGATGTCCAAGACCTTCGGCAATGTGATCGATCCGCTGACCGTGATGGATGAATACGGAACCGATGCGCTGCGATTTACCCTGCTCGTGGGGTCCACGCCCGGCAACGATACGAATGTGGGCGTGAAGAAGGTGGAGGCCAACAGGAACTTTGCCAATAAATTGTGGAATGCCGGACGATTTGTTATCAATACGATTAATTCCCTCACCCCCCACCACCTCCCCCCATTTTCAGAGAAAGTGGGGGGTGAGGGAGAGGGGCGAAGGGGTGAGGGCGAATGGACCCTCGCCGACTCCTGGATCTGGGCGCGCCTGCAGGGACTGGTGCGCGACGTGGATCGTCAGTTCCAGAATTTCCAGTACGGGCAGGCCGGCCAGCAGATCTACGATTTCATCTGGGGTGATTTTGCCGACTGGTACGTGGAGATTGCCAAGGAACAATTGAAGAGCGAAGCCACGCGGGAACAAACGGCTCTCACGCTGGCGCGCGTCCTGGACGTGTGCCTGCGGCTGCTGCATCCCTTCACGCCCTTTGTGACCGAGGAGATCTGGGGTCATCTTCACTCCACCCTGCGCGACTCGGCCTTGAAGGAGATCTGCAAAGACTGGTCGAACGCGTTGATCGCAGCGCGCTTCCCCGAGCCGCGCAAGGTTGAGGGCTGGGAGGAGGAAAAGGTCGCTGAGTTCACGTTGATCCAGGAGATCGTGCGCGCCATACGCAACCTGCGCGCGGAAAAGAATGTGGCGCCATCGAAGAGGCTTACGGCGCAATTCTCCGCCGGCGATAAAGCTGGCCTGCTGAGGCAGCAATCCGGTGTGATCGCCGCGCTGGCCGGCCTCGAGGCGAAGGGGATCAAGATCAACAAGTCGCTCAGGAAGAAGCCGGAGGACAGCGCCGCCCTGGTGGTCGGTTCGATCGAGATCTACCTGCCCCTGGCCGGCATGATGGATCTTGCGGCGGACAAGGTGCGCCTCGAAAAGGAATTGAAGGAGGCGGAATCGCACATCGAGCGGCTCGAAAAACTATTGTCCGGTGATTTTGCCGGCAAGGCTCCCGCCGCAGTCGTGGCGAAAGAACGCGAAAAGCTGGAGGGATACAGGGAAACAGTGAAGAAGTTGAAGGCGCAGTTGAAGCAGGTCACGCTTGACGCGTGACGACACTTTGGCATCGTCCGCGATATTCCCCCATTTTGGATAATGATTGATAGATCCACTGGGGATTCGGATTCATCCTGTCCAGGTTCACTCGACGGCTCGCTCCCGGAATTGCCTCGTCGAGGGCGATGTGGATTTGTGACAAGATTCAGGATTCCCACGACATTCGTCCATTGACGATCGATCCCCCGCAGATACACTTAACCTGAATCCCTTCAGGAGAATCCCCGATGAGCATGAAGATCAACGAAGAGTGCATCGCCTGCGGCGCATGCCTCCCCGAATGCCCGACCAATTCCATCAACGAAGGCGACGGCATTTTGTACGTCATCGACCAGGCTACATGCGTCGAATGTGTCGGCCATAACGACTCGCCGAAATGCGTTGCCGTGTGCCCTGTGGAATGCATCGTTAAAGCAGAGTAGTTTGGTATAATTTTTGACAATCGAATAAGTAACCTTCGGGGCAGGGTGCAATTCCCGATCGGCGGTACAGCCCGCGAGCGGAATGTCATTCTGAGCGACTGGAAGGAGCGAAGAATCTCTTAATCCCTTCGAGACCCTTCGCTGCGCTCAGGGTGACACACTGCATGACCCGGTGGAATTCCGGGGCCGACAGTGACAGTCTGGATGGTAGAAGGTGAAAGGCTCTCGCGAGTCTGATTCTCATTGCCCCGGAAACGTTCGTTGTTTTCGGGGTTTTTATTCGGTCAGGCTCCGCCTCGGCCTGCTCCCGCGCCCCGTTTGTTGACTCAAACGAGGCGTTTTTTCAACCCTCACCTGTCCTTCGGACACCCTCTCCCACTGGGAGAGGGGTCGGGGTGAGGGAGAATTGCGAATGAAAAACAAAACATCTCTTCTCGGATTATCTTCCATTTTGCTTGGGTTGCTGGCATGGGACCTCCTCGCGCGTTTCGGGAGCCTTCCCGCGTTCATCCTTCCCTCGCCGGTGGATGTCTGGGTGCGCTTTCTGAAAGCTGTCACGGATGGAAGTCTCTTCTTTCATGCAGGGGTGACTTTGCTCGAGATCGTAATGGGCCTGGGAGTAGGAACCCTGCTGGCCACAGTCCTTGGTTATCTGGTGGCAAGGTCGCGCACCCTCGAGCGTGCCCTCTCGCCGTACCTCGTGGCGAGTCAGGCGGTGCCGCTCGTGGCGATCGCGCCGCTGCTGGTCATCTGGTTCGGGCCTGGAATGTTCTCGAAGGTGTTTATCTGTTCCCTGATCGTGTTCTTTCCGGTCCTGGTGAATACCATTGTGGGCGTGCGCGCAGTCCCTGCGGCCCTGCACGACCTGATGCGCTCGTATCACGCCGCGCGGCGCGATATTTTGTTCAAGCTCGAGGTGCCCTCCGCCCTGCCGATCTTTCTTGGCGGACTGCGCATCGGCGCGACCCTGTCGGTGATCGGCGCGGTGGTCGGCGAACTGGTCGGCGCGGACAGCGGCCTGGGTTTTCTGATTAATGTGGGGCGCGGACAGTATGATACGGCGCTTGTGTTCGTGGCGCTGTTCACACTGATGGCGCTGGCGTTGAGTTTGTACGGACTGGTGATTCTTGTAGAAAGGAGATTCCTGGCATGGCAGGAGAGCGTGGAACGATGAAGAAGAAGTTGATGATGATGCTTGGGCTGGGGTTGACAGCCTGCGGTATATTTGCAGCGGGGGGCGAAGAGAGTGAGTTGACCCGCGTCAAACTCCCTCTGGGGTACATCCCCAACGTGCAGTTTGCGCCGCTTTACGTGGCGGTCGAGAAGGGTTTCTTAAGCGACGCGGGAATCGAAGTTGAATTCGATTATTCGTTCGAAACCGATGCGATGGCGCTGGTGGGCGCGGACGAATTGCAGTTCGCGGTGGTCTCCGGCGAGCAGGTCCTGCTGGCGCGCGCGCAAGGCCTGCCCGTGGTGTACGTCGCGGCCTGGTATCAGCAATATCCCGTGGCTGTGGTTTCGAAGGTCGGGCAGGGGATCGAAACTCCCGCCGACCTGAAAGGGAAAAAGATCGGACTGCCGGGCCTGTTCGGAGCGAATTACATCGGCCTGGACGCATTGTTGTTCTCGGCCGGGCTGGGCGAATCCGATGTCACGCTCGATTCGATCGGTTTCACGCAAGTGGAGTCGCTGGCGGCGGACCGCGATCAGGCGGTTTCAGTGTACGCCGCGAATGAACCGGTGCAGCTGCGGGCGCAGGGGTACGAGCTCAACGAACTGCTGGTGGCCGACCATGTGCAGCTGGCCTCGAATGGTTTGATCACCAATGAGAAAACCATCGTCGAGGATCCCGACCTTGTGAAACGCATGGTCGCGGCACTGGTCCGGGCGCTGGAGTACTCGATCGCCAATCCCGACGAGGCGTATGAACTGAGTAAACTGCACGTGGAGAACCTGGCCGAGGCGGACGAGACAGTCCAGAGGGAAGTGCTGGCGCGTTCGATAGAATTATGGAAGGCCGATCGCCTTGGTTACTCCGATGCGCGCGCCTGGGGGAACATGCAGGACACACTAGTCAAGATGGGATTGCTTTCAAAGCCGCTCGATTTGAGCAAGGCGTTTACGAATGAGTTTTTGCCGTGATGTCATTGCGAGGAGGGTTGATGGTCGAGTAGCGAAGCGTACCGAGACCCAACCCGACGAAGCAAACCCAGGCTTGCGTGGAGATTGCTTCGTCGCACCGCTTCGACTTCGGGCTTTGCCCTCCGCTCAGCGCGAACGGCTCCTCGCACCGACATGATTGAATAACATGCCCACCAAACCCATCCTCACGGTAAAGGACCTCTCGGTCGTATTTCCGGATAACAACGGCGCATCGTCCCCAAAGGGGGGACTGCACGCGCTTGAGTATATTTCGTTTGAAGTATGCCCGCGCGAGTTTGTGTGTTTCCTCGGACCTTCCGGCTCCGGCAAGACGACCCTCTTGCGCGCCCTGGCGAGGATTCTGAAACCAACATCGGGAAAGGTGAATTTCATCCAGCGCCAGCAGCCGAAGATCGGCATGGTCTTCCAGCAGCCCAATCTCATGCCGTGGCGCACTGTTTTGGATAACATCAAATTGCCGCTTGAACTGGAAGGCATGGGTGATGTGAAGGCGCGCGCGAAAGCACAGGAGATGGTCGAACTGGTGGGTTTGAAGGGCTTCGAAGATAACTGGCCGCGCGATCTCTCCGGCGGGATGGCGCAGCGCGTGGGACTGGCGCGCGCGCTCGTCCACGACCCGGATCTTCTTTTACTTGATGAACCATTCGCCTCGCTGGATGCGATGACGCGCGAACGCATGTGGACTGAACTCTCGCGCATCTGGCAGGCGAAGCAAAAGACCGTCATCATGGTCACGCATTCGATCAACGAGTCGTTGTTTTTGGCGGACCGCGTGCTGGTGCTGACCCAACGCCCCGGCAAGGTCAAGTTGGATCTGAAAGTGGATCTGCCGCGTCCTCGCAAGGACGATATTCGCTACACCCCGGCCTTCGGGAAGCTGGCGCTCAAGCTGCGTAAAGCGATTGAATGAGATACATCCCTCCGTCTCTTTGCCTGTGATTCGGGATCTATGAAAACGGGACGAAATAGGTCCTGCTCCGCGTGTGCGCCGCCCAGCGCACGCCGAGATCCGGAGAAGCATCGGTGGAGAGGGAGAATTCCATTAATCCCGCGTCGAGCCCTTGCTTCTTGAAGTCGGCCAGGACGATATCCGTGTCGCGGAAATGTACCGGCAGCGCAGGGTGTCGCCTGACCTCCTCCAGCCACGTTCCTGCAAGCTGGCGGTGGAGCAAGTGCCCCTCACGGACCATCCGGCGCAGGGGACTGTTCTCCGGGGGAAAGGGATTGATCGCGATCATCATGCGAGGCGGTCCGTACGCGTCGGCTTTTTCATCCCACGATAATTTCCATTCACACACGGCCTGTGCCCGCCGGTTGCTCAGATCGAAGAAGAACTCCCAGTGCGCGCTGGCCCCCTGATCGTCGATACCGTGCTGGGAGAGGATGTGTTTCAACAGCGCCTTATGGTCGTATCTTTTGATCGTTGGCAGGATCGTGTTCAGCGCCGTCTTAGCGGTACAAGGGAAACTGGCTCCTTCAAGCATCCGCGTAGTACTTACCGTCCGGTTGATCGAGGCGCGATCGAAAATTCTATCGATCGCATTGTATAGTCAGCGAATTCGTGTGATCATAAATGGAATATGCAGGCCTGGTCTTTAAGTCTTCGAGCTCCTCTCGGTTGTGTTTGCCACCTCGTCGACCGCCTGCTTAAATATCTGCTCGTTTGCCTTCGAAGCCTTTCGATATCCGCCGACCTTCCTCAGATAGTGCAGAGCGGCAGGGCAGGCCGGCAGGTACGCCAGTCTCACCCCACCCAGCCCCAGATCGCAAATTGAGCCGAGAAGAAAAGCAATCCCATCCATGAAGGATACAGGATGATGCGGTTGAGGCGCGCCTCGCGCCCCCAAAGCGCCAGGAGCATGAAGGCCGGGACGATCTCCAGAACGTAGCGCGCCATGCTTGAAAGCGGTTGAGGCGCGCCGAGGCGGCTGAGGAAGAGAACCATCAAACAGACCGAATAGATTCCATATATGCGCGGGAGTCGTTTCCAGATATCGACCGTGAGCACAATGAAGAGCAAGGAGAAGAAAAGTTCGATCAGGTTTTCCTGCCACAACCAGCCCTGCAGGATGCGGCTTGAGGCCACGATCAGGTTCCAACCGATGAAGGCAAGATGACCGCCGCGCGCGTTCAATGCGTCCAGGATCGCAGTGGGAGGAAGTCCCAGCCCAAAGCGGACATAAAGTGGAAAGACCATGGATCCAAGTCCGGCCAGAACCGGGGCCAACCAGGCTCGATGACCTGCCGTTCCCCGCGCCTCCCATGCCGCCCACGCGAGCGGGATCGTCATCAGCGCCCCCGGCGTGCGCGTCAGGCCGGCCAGCGCGCCGAATAATCCGGCCGCTGCCCATTGATTTCTTCTGACACAATAGAATCCTAGTATTACCATCAGCAGGAAGATCGATTCGCTGTAGGCCGCGGCCAGAAAAAAGGCGGTGGGGAAAAAAGCCAGATAGGTTACAGCCCGAAAGGCGTCTTTTTCCTCGGGCAATTCCAGGCGCGCCAGGGAATAAAGCGCGACCAGACATCCAAGAAAACCCAGGCCGCTGATGATTAGTCCGCTGGCCAGAGTGTTCCCTCTAAATGCTGGAGCGAACAGGCGCATCAACAGTGGATAGAGCGGTGGTGTGAACAGAGCCGTATCGAAGGCGCCGTAACCGCGCTCGGCGATGGCCTGATAATGTGGTGTGTCCCAGCGCTGCCATGGTTCGAGCCATGGATTCGTCTCCGGTGGGACACCTTTGTATAGATCAGCGACGGTTCCCGGCGGCGCGGCCGGCAAGGTGCGTCGCACCACATACATCCAACAATATACGATTGCGGTCGCCCCAAGGAAAAGCAGAAGGATTTGGGAGATCCTTTTTCTGCTGGTTGAGTCAACCATTAAGGGTCTGGGTCTTGTTATTTAAATGGAGGAGCATCCGGTTTGTTGCCTCGGCGATTTCGTCGATCGCGTTTTCGAATGCTGCTTCATTGGCCTTCGAAGGCCTCCGATATCCGCTGACCTTCCGCACATATTGCAGCGCGGCCTCGCGGATCTCCTCGTCCGTGGCGGGGCGGTCCGGCAGGCGCAGGGGTTTAATACTTCTGCACATTTTTTACGCCCTTTCTCTTCGGATTGGCCGGGAACCATCCCTTGTGCACGCGTTCCTCCTGCTCGATCAGCTCATGGATGCTCCACAGACACGAAAAACCGATGATTCCGACGATGGCGGAGAGGATGAGATTCTGAATGAACAGGGTCGCGGCGGCGAAAACCAGTCCAATGACGAGAAACGCAGGCCACACCTTCTTGCCGAAATAATACTCGCTCTTGATCACAATGGGATGGAAGACGCCGATGATCAGGAACGCCGCGATCCCGATGAGGATGCCGTTGAAATTCATGTCTTCCTCCTGTCATTACGAGCACCGCAGGTGCGCGGCAATCTCCGAATTCATTCCAAACGCCGTTGCTTGTCTCCGCCAGGTCGATGACTGGATCCGATCAAGCCGCTACTTTCCCTTTTTCAATGCCGCGTCCAGCGCCTGATCCAGCGAACGGGCTTCGATGATCTCGATTCCCTTCGGGTAATCCTCGCCGCGTCGAATGGCCTTCGGCACGATGGCGGTCTTGAAGCCCAGTTTCTGCGCCTCCTTTAATCGCGCGGAGATCTGCCCGGGCATACGCAGTTCACCGGCCAGGCCGATCTCGCCGATCAGCACCGCCTCGGCGCGTACCGGCGCGTCCTTCCAGGAGGAGGCGATCGCCGCAGCGATGGCCAGGTCCGCCGCGGGTTCGTCGATCTGGATCCCGCCCACCACGTTGACGAACACATCCTGCTCGGCGAGCTTCAGGCCTACGCGGCGGGTGAGCACCGCGCTGATCAACAACAACCGGTTGAAGTCCACACCGTTGGGTGTGCGCCGCGCGTTTCCGAACTGCGTCGGCGAGGTCAATCCCTGGATCTCGACCAGGATCGGGCGCGTCCCTTCCATGGTCACTGCGATGGCGGAGCCGGCGGCATTCACCAGCCTTTCCGCAAGAAAGGCTTCGGAGGGGTTGGACACCTCGTTCAGGCCGCCCTCGCGCATTTCAAACACACCCACCTCTGACGTCGCTCCGAATCGATTCTTCACCGAGCGCAGCAGACGATAGGCCTGAAAGCGATCGCCCTCGAGATACAAGACCGTGTCCACGATGTGCTCGAGCACGCGCGGCCCGGCGATGGCGCCCTCCTTGGTCACATGACCGATCAGGAACACGGATACCCCCGAGGATTTGGCCAGTTCGCGCAAATGGGAGGCGCACTCCCGCACCTGTGAGACCGAGCCGGCGGACGAATCGAGTTCGGAGAGATATACCGTTTGGATCGAGTCGACGATTAGCAGGTCCGGCTTCGATTCCTGGACGTGATTGAGGATCACCTCGAGGTTGGTCTCAGTGACCAGCAGCAGGTTCTTCGGCAGATCCCTTTTCCCGTTCGAGAGGCGCGCGGCGCGCATCTTGATCTGCCGTTCGGATTCTTCGCCCGAAACGTACAACACGCGCTGGGTGCCGGCCATCTCCATCGCCATTTGCAGCATCAGCGTGGATTTTCCGATGCCCGGATCCCCGCCGATCAACACGATGGAGCCGGTCACGATTCCGCCGCCGAGTACTCGCGCGAACTCTCCAATGGGGAGGTGCAAGCGGTCTTCCGCCTCGCCGCTGATCTCTGAGATGGACCGCGGTTGGGAGCGGCCGCTCAGCCCGCGCACGGTCGCGGGTCCTTTGGTGAGCGGCTCGTCGTGGATGATCTCCTCGACCATGCTGTCGAACGATCCGCACTGCGGACATTTGCCCATGTAGGACGCGGTCACGCGGCCGCACTGTTGACATACGAAACGGGTGTGGGTTTTGGCCATGTTGGGGGCTCCCGGGGTGAGGCGAGTATAACAGAATTTATGTTCTGTTATTCCGGATGGCCATTACTTCAAAAGGTCCGCCCACCCGGAATCCCTCTTGACAAACTAGAACAAATGTTCTATTATATAGGCAGACACTGGATATCCAAATGGTTCGTCAAAGGAGCATTCCCATGAACCGCTCACTCAACCTCAACTTTCAACTGACCCCCTTTCTGGAAAGAACCGCGCTGAAACGCGGCGCGATCTTCGGCGGTATTTTAATCGCCGCGCTGCTGGCCTTCGAGGTATTCAACTTTGGAACCACGTCCTTTGCCCTGCAGGACATGCTCGGCGACCTGGCCTTTGCCGGCGTGCGCTGGTCCACCGTGCTGGCTTTGGCATTCTGCGGAATCGATTTCGCCGGCATTGCCCGCATCTTCACGCCGGAAAAGGGTCGTGATGAACCGGCAGAGGTGTATTACCTGTTCGGAGCCTGGCTGCTGGCTGCTTCATTTAATGCCAGCCTGACCTGGTGGGGCGTATCGGTGGCGATCCTGAATCACAACGCCGCGGGCGGTGTGCTGCTCGGGCAGCAAACCATGACCAAATTCGTACCGGTCTTCGTGGCGGCCATGGTCTGGCTGGTGCGCGTGCTGATCATCGGAACTTTTTCTGTCGCGGGCGAGCGGTTGTTTACCCTGGCGGATGCACGCCATGGGCAGTTCAACTACCGCAACCACCCTGCGCCGCAAGCTGCGCCAAACCCGGCGTTTAAGAGGCCGGCTCCCAGGCCGGAGACTGCCTACAACGTCAACCGACCGAAAGTCGAACCTTCGTATCATCCCGTTGGCATGAGCGCCATGAGCCGGAGCGATCGCGGCGCCCCATCCCTCAGGAGCTAGCCATCCCGGAATTGCTTTGAGTTTCTTTCTTCTCCACCTCCAGCCGCTGGGACGCCCGCAAGGGCGTCTCATGCGTTTAAAGGGGAGGTGGGTTAATCATTCGGCCGGAAGACGGTGAAATAAGCCAGAGGGCTGTACCCAAACCTGCGAAACACCCGGAATGCCGTGTCCGACGGGACAAGCGCCATGCGAATCATCCCGAGACGTTCAGCTTCCTCATGCACATGAGTAAGGAGCGTCGATCCGACGCGCTGATTCCGGAACCCGCTCAGCGTGAAGAGCTGGTGGATGAATCCCACCCCTGAAAAAGCGGTGACGAGCTGGGCCCAGCCCGCGACATGATCATCCTTTTCAGCAACCAGGTTGTGAATGTGCATGTCCATCAATGTTTCAAGCGGGATGCTTTCATTTTCCACGGACAGCTGGCGGTTGGTTGAATCCGCCTGCTCACGGGATTTGATGATGCGGACGACAGCCTCGCCGCGCAGGTTCGGAGCCGGGAGCTCCACGCCGAGGATCGGCTGCGTGTGCAGGAATTCCAGGTTGTGACGGGCGTAGCGGGTCTTTATGTCACGCGTGGCAAGCATCTCGTGAAATACGGTCAGGACGCAGTTGCCGTCCTTCGTTTTGTATTTCCGAATCGCCTTGACCACTTTGGCTGGGTCATCGTCCAGGGCAGTAAATTCAATCTGGGCCGGCTCACTGGATACTTTCCCGCGATCGGATACCCCGATCGGTCCCAGTTCCTCATACCTGGCGTTGTGCCGCACCTCATGGACGTGGTTCAAAGAGGTGATCATGGCGTCGACCACCCAACGATTTTCCAGTGCTGCAAGGGATGAGCCCATGTTTACTCGAATTGGTCCAAAGTGCTTTCACCGTGGGTCAGCACGTACAGGCTGCGCGGCTGCCCTTCCTCCCTATCATAAATGAAATCGGTGACAATGTAACGGGCGGCGAAGGCCGTCTCGAAGAGCTCGCGCGTAAAGAAGCGCCAATCCCGGGCGAGGGAAAAGTCGGCGGATTTCAGCTCCATGAAATCGGCCGGGATCTCGGCCAGCAGCAGACGTTCATCGAGAGGCGGCACGTGTTCCGGCGGGCGCGGCAGGCTCGCATTCTGCGCTGGCGGAGAATCGGTTGCGGTTGTCATAGGGTACAAAGGACGCAAACCGCTGCGGGCAATATGAGCCAGTTTGAGCGTCGGGCGCGGCCGTTTACCGAGCCTTTTTTCCACGCGACGGGTATGGATCCACCAGTCCACCTGGAAACGGTCGGAAGGAAGGCCGGCGTTCAATCCATCGCGCATCTCCCCATATTCCGCGCGGCGATACGTGCTGCAGACCGTGCCCAGCTTGGCGATATTCAGATATGCATTGCGGCTGAGCAGGGGATCGTACGTCCAAGTAATGTGATCCAGCCCTTGATGGCGCACCATCTGCCACTGGGCGCGCTTGAGGGCAAATCCCGCACCGCTGTCGCGGTAATCCGGATGAACCCCCATCATGTGCGAACAGTGTTTTGGGCGTGGACCATCCGGCGTGGATTCGAGGCCGGGGAATCCCAGGACGAAACCGATGATCTGATCCTCCTGGAAGGCGCCGAGCACGAGCCCGCCGTTGTGCACCACGGTGATCAGCATGTGCATCGGGACGATGTCCGTTTCGGAGCCCGGCCAGACTGCGCGCTGAAGCTCCTCGACCAGGGTCATTTCCTCGGGCGTTTCCAGCAGACGGATCGTGAATTTGGACATGCGGCAATCCCATCCTCCCGTTATTCGAGCGGGGTGGAGGTCTCTCAACGCGAACGCGAAGATCTTAATGTTTCCATAAGGCTCGATGCGCCGGAGGCGAGGCCTTCCCAGGTGCGCTGCAGCAGGGGTTTGCGAATCAGATAATCGAGGCGGTAGGTGAAACGGGCGGGCATCAGACCAAAGACACGCGGCATCGAATCCACCGCACAGGTGCGGTTCACCGCAAAATAATCCAGCCAGAACGCCGAAACCGGAAAGGAGGGGATGAAACTCTCGAACAGCACGGTCAGCGCCCGCAGGGTGATGGGAGATATCGGGACCAGATAGCGGTGGCGATTCGTCACCTGCATGATGATTTCGATGATCTGCTGCAGGGTGAAGAACTCACTCCCGCCGAGGTCGAAGACCTGGTTGATCGTTTCCTCCTTTTGCAGGGACCAGATCATGCAGGTCACCAGGTCCTCCACCCAAAGCGGCTGGACCACGGTGCGCCCGCCCAGGGGAATTGGAAAGATGCCGGGCGAGGCGCGTATCAGGCGCGCCAGATTGTTCGTGAAGCGATCCTCCGGGCCGTAGACCAGGGAGGTGCGCAGGATGGTATAGGGCACCCGTCCGTGTCGGATGTGTTCCTCGGCGATGCCCTTGGCCTTGAACGCGGGATACCCCGAAGCGCGCGCCGCGCCGATGTGACTGAGATACACGATGCGCTCCACGCCGGCGTCCGCCGCGGCGTTCACCAGGTTTTCCGTGCCGTTGATATCGGCGGCGAGCAGGTCCCCGCGACTGCCCTGACCCTCGGCGCTGGCGAGGTGGAAGACGGTCTGCACGTCGCGCAACGCGGCGCGCAGGCCGCGCGCGTCCGCCAGGGATACGACCGCCACTTCGATCGGCACTCCCTTCGGCAGGCGCGGCGTGCGCGGCGAGGGCCGCAGCAGCGCCCGCAGCGGATACCCGACCTCGGAGAGATGACGGATCAACGTGCGCCCGATGAATCCGGTCGCGCCCGTGATGAGAATCATGCGGAGGATTATAGCAGAGGCAGATAGGAAGGGATTATTAACACGAAGGCGCTGAGACAGATAGGTGATAAATATTCTTTGCGCCTTCGAGAGACTGTCTGTGGGCGCAAAGGGACTCGAACCCCTGACCTCTTCTGTGTAAGAGAAGCGCTCTAACCAACTGAGCTATGCGCCCGTGCCCCGCATTATAGCATGGTGCCACCTTGGTTGGTTGTTCCGTGGCGCACTTCGTGTACTTTGTGGTTGAATGGAGACCGCTGCGTTATAATCGCCGTTGAACGAGAGGAGCAAACCCATGACCAGTCCCAAACCGCTAAACTGGGAACCCGCGCCGGGTGTTGGCTATAACGTAATTCGCCGCGGCGACGGGGGCATGACCCTGACGTTTACCGACCTCACCGAAAAAACAATGGAGCACTGGCACAATTTTGCCCTCGAGCATCTGCTCGGCTCGGACCGCCGCACGCGCAACCTGTATGACCTGCGGGCGGTGAAGGACATCCCGGAGAAGGCCATCCGCATGGCGGTGGACGTCAACAGCGATCCCTCGGCGCGCAACATCCGCGTGGCGGTGGTGGTGGCGGACCAGAAGGTGGCGGACGCGATCCGCAGCGTGGCTGCGATGGCGCTTCCCGAAACGGCCGCCGCGCTCAAGCTCTTCACCGACATCAACGAGGCGGAAGCCTGGCTGGCGCGCCCGCTGGATCAGATACCCTGATGTCTTTCCCTTGCGGGGATGATGTGCGAGCCCCTTCGTGCTGAGCGGACACTGAGCAATTGAGGCGAAGTGGAAGTCGAAGCGCGGGGCGACACTTGCACCGCACTGCCTTTCCTGACACCGTCCGTCAGGACAGGTGCGGTGCAGTGCAGGTGAGCAATCTCCTCATTAACACCGGGATTGCCGCGATTCCGAGATTGCTTCGTCTGCCTGCGGCATCCTCGCAAAGACATAATCAAATATGAAATCCTCCTCCCTGCAAATTGGGAAATTCACATTTAGTTGGGGAAGCCGCACGTATGTGATGGGCATCCTGAATGTCACAGCGGATAGTTTCTCCGGGGATGGGATCATCGCCAAGGGGGACGCTGTCGAGGTGGCGGTGTCTCAAGCACGTGACTTCCTCGCCTCGGGTGCGGATATCCTGGATGTGGGCGGAGAGTCCACGCGGCCGGGGTCGGTGCCGGTAAGCGCGGAGGAGGAGATCGGGCGCGTGATCCCGGTGGTTCGGGCAATTCGCACCAATCTTCCCGATGCATTGATCTCGATCGACACATGTAAATCCGATGTGGCGCTGCAGGCCTTCAAGGCCGGCGCTCACATCCTTAACGACGTATGGGCATTGCGCGCCGACCCGCAGCTGGCCGATGTCGCCGCGAGGTACAGGGCACCGGTGATCCTGATGCACAATCGCAGCAACCCGGCCAGCCTGGAGGTGCGCGAGAGACTCGGCAGCGCTTATATCGGCGCGGAATATCAAAACCTGCTCGAGGATGTAATGCGCGAGCTGCTCGCAAGCGTGGACCTGGCGCGCCGGGCCGGGATCCCCGACTCGCACATTCTGCTGGATCCGGGCATCGGGTTTGGCAAAACGCGCGAGCATAACCTCGAATTGGTGAATCGACTGGGCGAGATTCGGGCGATGGGATATCCGGTCCTGCTCGGGACCTCGCGCAAATCCTTCATCGGTTTCACGCTCGACCTGCCTGCGGATCAACGCCTGGAAGGTACTGCTGCAACCGTTGCGGTTGGAATTGCGCGCGGCGCGGATGTGATCCGCGTTCACGATGTGAAGGAGATGGCGCGCGTCGCCAGGATGACGGACGCGATCGTCAGGATGTAGGTCGCGTTTAAACGCGACTTGCATTTATTTCATGATCGAAGACTACAGCAAGGATCTCCTTCGCACCGGAATTATCGAGGCAAAAGCGGGGAACAGGGAGGGCGCCCGGCGCTACCTTGACCGTGCCATATACATGGCGGGCACTCATGAAGTGCTTTCCGAGGCCTGGTTTTGGATGGCTGAGGTCACCGACGAGGCGGGAGATAAACGCAAAGCGCTCGAGAATTGTCTTTCCCATGACCTGCGCCATGCGCGGGCGCGGCGCGCGCTGGCGATCCTGGACGGCAGGCTCAAGGCGGATGAAATCATCGACCCGGATCGACTGCCGCCCGCGTCGGAGGGATTGAGGCGGGCGGATGCAAGGCGCTTCATGTGCCCGAAATGCGGCGGACGCATGTCCTACGCGCCGGATGGGCAGAAGCTGGTGTGTGAGTACTGCAGCCGGGGTCAGGCCCTTTCCAGCGGTCCCGCGGTAGAGAAGGATTTCCTCCTTGCCATGGCCACTGCGCGCGGTCACGGCAGACCGTTGCAGGAACAGGTCTTTCACTGCAATGGCTGCGGAGCGGAATTCATCCTTCCGCCAAAACTGATCTCGGCCGCGTGTGTGTATTGCGACTCACCTCATGTGGTCAGCCTCGAAAAAACACGGGATCTGCTCGCTCCGGATGGGATCATTCCGCATGCGTTTACACAGAAACGCGCAGTGAAGTTGTTGATTCAATGGGTGGAGCAGAATGACCTCCAGCCGGAGAAGCAGGTCGACCTGCCGCGCGGGCTGTACCTCCCCTTATGGACATTCGACATCGGTGGCGAGGTCGATTACACCGCCGAGGTGGCAAAATCCGATGAAGACACAACCCCACCCCTGAATCCAAGATACCCGGTACCAACTTCGATCGAGGACAAGTACCCTGTGATGATGGACGATCTGCCTCTGCCTGCGTCCCGCAAGACCTCCGCGGTTCTTTTGAAGCTGATTCCTGCATTTGACCTGACATCTGCAAAACCCTACGATCCGCGTTACCTCGCCAGCTGGCCGGCGGAAATCTACGACGTTCCCATGGCGGAAGCCTCACTCGATGCCCGCAGCCAGGCCTATCAGCAAACCCTGAGGGAGATGCCAGACCGCCTGTCGCCGATGCACATCCTTCACACCTCTTCTGCCAGCCTGGCTGTCGATTCCTTTAAATTGATCCTGATTCCGATCTGGATGACGGAGATCCCCTTCGGCGGTCGTGAACATCTGGTCCTGATCAACGGTCAGAATGGGAATGTGGCGAGCGATATCATGGACAGGAATGCAAAAGAAGAGGGGGGAAAAGCGGGTCTAAAGGAATTTCTTTCCGGTCTGATCGACGGCTGACCATGGTCCATCGTCTGCGGTCCATGGCCCGTTCCTCTGGTTTACAATAACCACATGCCCCCCACCTTGCCGATCCTGCGCTCCCGCCGCGAGCGGAGATTGGACCGTCAGAGAAAACAATCTGCGCGGGTTCGCAGCGTTGTCCTGACAACCGGCATGATCCTTTCCATTCTTCTGGCTGTGTTCATTTTTGCCGGCGCGCTCACCTACGCGGAGTACACGCGCGAGCTTCCCTCTGTGACGCTGCTGCCGCATCTGTTGAATCCGCCGGCGGGATTGCTGCTGCAGCCCACACGCATCTATGACCGCAACGGACTGCAGTTGTTGCACACCTTTGCTCCCGCCGAATCCCCGCGGCGCTACATTCCCCTCAGCGAACAAAATCCCCAGCACCTGCCCCCGAACCTGATCAACGCGGTCATCGTTGTTCACGATCCACAATTCTGGAAACATTCCGGTTATGCCATACAGGGATATCGCCAGCCGGAGTCCCACCCGACGATCGCCCAAAAACTGGTCAGCGACCTGCTGCTGTACAATGAACCGCCCACAAGCCGGCGCGCCATACGCGAGCGCATATTGGCCGCGCAGATCACCGCGCAATATGGACGCACGCAGGTCATGGAGTGGTACCTGAACAGCGCGCACTTCGGGAATTATGGGGATGGCGCGGAAGCCGCCTCCCAGCTGTATTTCGGAAAATCCGCCGCACAGCTCACGCTCGCGGAGGCCGCGATCCTGGCTGCGGTCAGCGAGACCCCCGCGCTCAACCCGCTGGACGCGCCCCAGGTCGCGATTCAACGCGGGCGGGAGGTGATCCATATCCTGAACGGTTTGGAGATCGTGAGCGATCAGGACGCTGCACGCGCGCTGGAGGAGACTCCGGCGATTCAACCAGCGCCTCCCTCACCGACCTGGCCGGCGGAGGCGTTTACGAACCTGCTGCTCACCCAGCTTGAGTCTCAAATCCCGCGCGAGCGGATCGAGCGCGGCGGATTGGTCATCATCAGCACGCTGGATTACGATTTGCAGAAACAAGCCTCCTGTGTCACGGAGGTCTACGCGGCGCGGCTGGCAGGATTGGCGGAACCGGGGGCAGTTGAGTGTGAAACGGCGCGCCTTCTGCCGTCCCTGCCGCCGGGAGTCACGTTTCCGGACTCGTCTGCAAGCGCGTTGATCCTCGACCCAAGGGCCGGCCAGGTGCTGGCTGTCGTGGGTGAAACCTTTCAAGGCGCGGAGACTCCATTATTGTCGGCACACCCGGCGGGGTCCGTGCTGGATGCGTTCATCTATCTGACCGGATTCACGCGCGGCTTGAGTCCGGCCTCGCTGACCTGGGATATTCCCGACCCGGCGGATGTTCAAGAGATTCGGAATTTCGACGGGGAATATCATGGTCCGATGCGCCTGCGTGCGGCGCTTGCCAATGATTATCAGGTTCCTGCGCATGCATTGGAGATTCAGATGGGCAGGGAGAACGTCGAATCGGTTGCCACCTCTTTTGGCCTGGAGATGGACGCAGAGGTCTCCATGCTTGAGCTGGCTGGGGCGTACGGTGTGTTTGGCACTCAGGGTGTGCAATATGGGCAGGAGCTCGGCGAACGTTTTTCCGCCGTTACGGTGCTGCGCGTGGAAAGCGCAGACCGCTCTGTGCTTTTCGATTGGGGAACTCCCCGGGCACAATCCATTGTGACTCCGGGCCTGGCTTACCTGATAACGCATGTTCTGAGCGATGACAGCGCACGCTGGCCTGCCTTCGGGAGATCGAACGCGCTGGAGATCGGAAGACCCGCGGGAGTGAAGGTCGGGCAAACGGTGGATGGACACGATGCCTGGGTGGTGGGCTACACCCCCTCGGTGCTGGCGGTGGCTTGGACGGGTGTGCGCGGAGAGGGGGTGAGCCTGACCCCGCGTTTTCCGGCCGCGTTGTGGAATGCGCTGGTGGCATATGCCGCGAGGAAATCAACCAACGCTGGCTGGACCATGCCGCCCGGCGTAAGCCAGATCACGGTTTGCGATCCTTCCGGAATGCTTCCCACGCGTGAATGCCCAAATCTGGTCGCTGAGGTATTTCTGAATGGAAGCGAGCCGGTTCAGCCGGATACCTTGTATCGCGAGTTCGCGGTCAACCGCGAGACCGGTCTGCTGGCCACGGTGTTCACTCCGCCGGAGCTGGTCGATGTGCGCGTGTATCTTGCGGTTCCGGAGCAGGCGCGCGTCTGGGCCGAAGGGGCGGGCATGGATATCCCTCCCGCCTCCTATGACGCCATACAAGCCCCGCGGGCGAATCCGAACGTAAGCCTCACCGCGCCCGGCATGTTCGCCGAGGTATCCGGAGTCGTATCGATTCAGGGAACGGCTGCCGGGGAGGATTTCTTCCTTTACCGGGTGCAGGTGGGCAAGGGGCTCAATCCACAGGAATGGATTCAGGTGGGAGGCGATGGGACGACGCCGGTCGAGGAGGGTCTGCTGGCCGAATGGAATACGCAGGGATTAAGTGGATTGTACGCGGTGCAGCTGCAGGTGGTGAGGAGCGACCAAAGGGTGGAGACGGCGGTTATTCAAGTGACGGTTCATGATTAGCCTTTAGGAATCAGTCGTTAGCAATTAGTTCTTGTGATTGGTCGTGGAAATTTGCTATTCGTGAAATGTCTTTGGAATTGGTCGGTCGCTGAGGAGGTGGTATGAGAGATTTTCGTACTCTTAAAGTCTGGGAAAAGGCACACGCGCTTGCTTTGGAGATATACAGGACAACCGGTGCATTTCCAAAGCAGGAGCTTTATGCTCTGACCAGTCAGGTCCAACGTGCGGCAGTTTCGATCCCAACCAATATCGCAGAGGGCTGTGGAAAAGACAGCCGACTGGAAATTAAACGGTTTTTCCAGATTGCGATGGGATCAGCCAGTGAATTGGAGTATCTGTTATTGCTTGTCCATGATTTGAGCTATCTCCCCGGAAATGATTACAGGAACCTGCATGACAAGCTTGTAGAAGTACGGAAAATGCTCAATGCATATATCCAGCGTCTGAAGGCCAGCCGTTGACCTCCTTTCAACGAATCGCTGGTTTCAATATGCCAACCTCCA
The DNA here is from genome assembly GCA_016866195.1 of Chloroflexota bacterium. Lineage (GTDB taxonomy): Bacteria > Chloroflexota > Anaerolineae > Anaerolineales > Villigracilaceae > VGNF01. The sequence goes on from VGNF01000019.1 coordinate 22,189, forward strand.
GCCTCAAATCTCTTGTATCTAATATCTAACCTCTGATATCTAATATCTAACCTCTCAACTCACCGCGCCAAGACCTTCGTCATGTGATAGTACTCCATGTTCGCCTTGCGCTTGTTGCTGATCACTTCGGCGATGGGAATGTATTCGATGCCCTTGCCTTTCAGGCCGGTCATCACCCCGTGCGTGTCCTGAGCCAGTGCCTCCACGGCCTTCACTCCCATGCGGGAGGCCAGCAGGCGGTCATAGGCAGTGGGTGAACCGCCGCGTTGGATATGGCCGAGGATGGTTACGCGGGTTTTGAATCCCACGTCCATTTCGTTGATCTTCTCGGCGATCTCGGTCGTGCGCAGGGCGGATCCCTCGGCGTTGATGATGATGGCGTGGGTCTTGCCTCGGCGGTAAGCGTCCTCCACGGTCGTCAACACCTCCTCGACGGTGGTTCGAACCTCCGGAATCAACACCATCTCCGCACCGCAGACGATGCCGGCCATCACCGCCAGGTAGCCGTTGTTGCGTCCCATGGTTTCGATCAGAAAGGCGCGCTGATGGGAGGAGGCCGTGTCGCGCAGCTTGTCGACGGCGTTCT
>VGNF01000020.1 GCA_016866195.1 Chloroflexota bacterium
CCCGTGGGCTGTATGGCGATGACATTCCCAGCAAAACCGATCGAACGGTTGCGTTCCCGACATGATCACCTCCACGGCCTCTTGATGGCAGTGAATGCAATTCCCCTGGATAATCCGCTTGGAATGCTCGCTGGCGCGGAAGATCTCCGGCTCCTGTCCGGTGCTGAAAATATACACATCATTCATCCCCTGGCGCCCCTTTTCGAAATAGTAGTTGGCAAGGTTATTATGAGGCAAATGACAATTTGAGCATTCTGCCCATTCGCGGTGGGAGCTGTGATAATAGTTCTCGTACATCGAGTCCATCACGTGACAGTTGGCACAGGTCTCGGAAGCAGTAGCGGCATAGGCGGGGGCATCCGTTACCCAGACGAATGCTCCAAGCGCGATGATTGCAGCGGACACGGCAAGGGTTAATGGATTGCGTAACATGGCTCACCCAAATGTGAAATGTTTCCCAGATTCTAATCGAAGGTTGAATTCCCAATTGTGACTTTAGTCACAATTGGTGAAGATTATTGTACCCGAAATATTGAGCGACCGGCGTTATGTGAATTGGTATTCGATTTCAGCACGCATCGATGGGTGAACCATGCTACGCTGGTCAGGTGATTGTGAAATTGCGCTGCTTGACCAGGCTCATAAGACGCGAATTTTGGATCCGCGATCGGTTTTTTCGACTTCGATACGATTCGGAAAGGCATCCTTCAATTCGTCGAGGTGCGTGATGACCAGGATCTTTGCGAAATCGTGGCGGATCAGGTTGATCGCCTCGATCAATCGCTGCCTGCCCTGGGAATCCTGGGAACCAAATCCTTCGTCGATCACCAGCGTCTGAAGCCTGGCGCCCTTGCGTTGTGCCAGAATTTCGGAGAGCGCCAGGCGAATCGCAAAGTTGACGCGAAAGGCTTCGCCCCCGGAAAACATTTCATAATCACGTGTCCCCGCGGAATCATGGATCAGGATATCCAGGGTTTCTTTTAGATCCTCGCGTTTCTTATCCTTGTACTCTGCCTGAGTGATGAACCGTATCGACATCTGCCCATCGCTCAGCCGGTCGAGCAGGTCATTGGCTTTGGTTTCGATTTGTGGCAGAGCCTGCTCGATCAGCAAGGCAGGCACCCCATCCCGCCCGAAAGCCCGCTCGAGAGTCCTGTAACGAACGATTTGCCGCTCCAACTGCTCACGCGTCCGTTCAAAATCCTCTTTCCGCGCACGCTGGGTATTGAGGATCTCCACGCGTTGGCGGGCTCCGCCCAGTTCGCCGAGCAGCCTGTTTTCCTCCTCCCGCATTCTTAGCAGTTCCTGCTCGGCTTCCAATGCATTGGGGGTTTCCGCCTCGGCGGATTGGAGCTTGTTTTTCGCAGTCTTTAATTCTGAATTCAGGTGAGCGATGTCACCCCTTCGATTATCGATCTCAATCCTCAATGTCTTGATCTCGCCCTGCATTTGACGGTTTGCTTCTTTTAACGACTGGAGGCTCATAAATTCTTCGCCTGAATCCCTCAGACTGGCCTCACGATCCCGGATCTCGTCGTGCCGGGCGGCATCGTATCCAAGTTTGGCCAGGTGCTTGTCCAGCTGCGCTAATCTTTTATATTCCTGTGGTGCGTATTTTTTCCCTTCGAGCTGTTTATCCAATTCCGTCAATCGTTTGCTTCCGCCGCTCTCCCACTCTTTGGTCTGGTCGAGCAGAGTCTGCTTTCTTTCAGATAGTTGGGAGAGCTCAGTGGTATATCGGAGTTGCTCTCCTTCGAAGGGAAGGAGTGATTTAATGGTTTGTTCATATTCGGAAATGTGACCGGCCAGATCGTTCATTGCTTTTTGATTGGCGCGGTACCGGTCGCCTTTTTCCTTGCCCTCCCCTTTCAATAGCCTTAAGGTTGACCTCCGATGTTTCTCGGTCAATTCCTGGCCGCATAAAGGGCAGGAGGCATCCGTCGCGGATTCCAATGCGTCGATCCGGTCTTTGAGTTGATTCATTTCTGCATGTAAAGTCTCGTTTTCGGATTTGATTTCCGCCTGGCGCTCGCGGTCGCTCGACCATTTCTTTTCCAATTCCCTTCGCTCGGCGACTCTCTCTTCAGCTTGTTTCAACAGCAGGGTGGCCCGATCCAATGACTCTTGAAGGTTATCGAAAGCCGCGCGCCGCTCCACGACTGACTGCTCCTGAATCTGAAGCAGTCTCTTTTCCTCCTCCAGCCTGGCTTTTTCGGTGGTAATTTTTTCAAGCAGCGGTAAACGATCCTGTTCGTAGTCTCGAAATTTCGAAGCAATCTCCTCCCAGTTCCGCAATTCCTTCTGTGTCATTTGCCAATCTTTGTAGCGGGCTTCGATCTCATCGGATCGTCTTATTAGCTCCGCGGTGGAGGCGAGATCGCCTTCTTTCGTAGTCAGGCGACCTTCCAGACCCAGTAGTGCGGTGTTTGCCCGAGTTAGGCTTGATTCCAATGTGATGACCAGGGAACGTTGTTCTTCCATCGATGCAGAGAGCCTGCGGATATTCTCCAGCGCCAGTTCCTGGGAGGCGCGTGAGCTGGTCAGCAGCTTCAATCTGGTCTCGAGCTCTGTCACTCTTTCCTTGCGGGTCTGCTCTTCTTCGAGTTCTGCATGGATTTCTGAAATCCGACCCTGGATTTCATCCACTTCCCGTTCGATGGCTTTCCGTTTTTCCGCCGAGCGTTCTTTGTAGACCTCCCAGGAATCCAAACCGAGGATATTGCTCAAAATGGCCTTTCGTTCCGAGGCCTTTTTTTGTGTGAATAGATCGGCTTTGCCCTGCAGAAAAAAGGAGGCATTGATGAAGGTCTCATGATCGAGTCGAAGGATTTGTTCGATGCGACCTTGCGTTTCCCGGGTTGTCCTTTCCGTCAAGGGTTTCCAGACCTGGCCATCATGGATTTGAAATTCCAGGATCGTGTTCTTGGTGCGCGGCAGGGTCCTTTGTATTCGATACAAATTTTCTTCGTAGCGAAAAGTCAGAGCCACCTCCGCCGCTTTAACTTCCTTATTCAGGTTGATGACTTCGGAGCTCTTGCCGCGTGCCTCCCCGAACAGGACCCAGGTGATCGCATCCAGCAGAGACGATTTTCCCGACCCGTTTGGACCGGAAATGCAAGCCAGGTTAAAAGCCTCGAAATCAAGACTCGCCGGTTCACAGTACGACAAGAAACCGGAAATTTCCAAGCGAATGGGAATCATCCAAGATATTGCCCTTCAGGGGTTGGATTATAATCCACCCAACATGCACAATTTCATCGACGAATCCCCGCATGCCCGCCGACGTGCCACCCTGCTTGCGGTCATCCTGGCGACGATTCCCTGTTATTGTGTTGGTTTCATCGCACTGAGCCTTGCGCCGGATCCCGGCCGCTCCACAAAGACTCCCACTCTCACCTTCACAGGAACGCCTCCCACTTCAACCTTGAGCCTGACTCCACTGGTGGTTACCGGAACAATCACGCCAACTGGAACGGTCACGACAACTCCCACTGGAACGAACACTGCAACGATCTCCCCGACACCCTTCCAGCCGAGCACCAATACGTCCACCGCTACCAGTACTTATACTTCTACTTTCACTTCCACATTTACCACAACACCCACCACGACTGCAACACGAACCCTAACGCCCACTACAACCTCAACCTCCACACCCACCCAGACCGCGACCCCCACTTCCACACCCACCGATACCCCCACCCCATCCCCCACGGCATTTGGTGGATAATAGAATCCCTTCGAGGAAAGCTTCTCCACTTTACCCCAACCTCATCCGTTCATGAGTGAATTCCACCCATTTCTCAAATCGTTGATCGGTGAAGCCGGGCTGTCTGGTCATGAGGAATCCATCAAAAGGCTTGTCGAATTGCGATGGGCTCCTTTGGTGGATGAAGTCCACTACAGCCGGCTTGGATCCCTGCATAGCTTGAAACGCGGGGGAGGTAATCCTCCCAGACCTTCGGTAATGATCGCCTCGCACATGGATGCCATCGGTCTAATGGTTTCACGTGTGGTGGGCGAATTTTTATCCATAACAGAAATTGGCAGTATCGATCCGCGCATTTTGCCCGGTACGCCGGTTCTGGTGCTTGCCTCGAAAGGCGCGGATAAAATTCCGGGGATCATTACCCTGCCGCCAGAGGATCTGCTTTTTTCCGAGATTGGGGAGGGCGCGGCCGGGTCGGAATACCTGATCGTCGATGTAGGGTTAACGGAGCGTGAGGTCTCCCGGCGCATCCAGGTGGGCGATCTGGTTTCTTTCAACACTCCACCGGTCGATCTGCCTGGCGGCTGCCTCAGTGGTCATTCACTTGACAACCGGGCTTCAATCGCCGCGCTGACCGTTTGCCTAGAGGAATTGCAGTCGGTTCAACATGTTTGCGATGTATGGGCAGTGGCAACGGTCCAGGAGGAAACGACGATGGGAGGAGCCGCTTCATCTGCGTTTCATCTGCATCCCACGCTCGCGGTTGTGGTGGATATGTCTTACGGTCAGGGTGCGGGGACGGGGGGAAGATCCACTTTCCCGATCGGCGGTGGTCCTACTCTGGGAATCGGTGGCAGCATCCATCCATTCCTTCATCAAAGGTTCACGGAGGTCGCGCATCGCTCTGGGATACCCGTGGTCAATGAAGCCATGCCGGCTGCTTCGTTGACGGATGCGGATGTGATTCAACTTTCTGCGGAGGGTGTACCGACGATGGTCATCGGAATCCCATTGCGGTACATGCACACTCCCGTGGAAGTTGTGGCGTTGAGGGACATTCAACTCGCCGGGCGATTGCTCTCCGAATTCGTGCTCTCGCTCGAGGCAGACTTCCCGGATCGAATCGTGTGGGAATGACGAATATGCTTGATATTGGTCGAGCTCAAGTCCAATTATTGGAAAAATTGTGCAACACTGTGGGAGTGTCAGGTGACGAGGCAGAGGTTCGCCAAATTGTGCTGGACGAAGTCAAGTCCTTTGCCGATGAGATCCGCCTCGACGCGATGGGGAGCGTATTGGTGCGCAAGAAGGGGAGATCCAGGAATCCAATGCGGGTTCAATTGGATGCTCATATGGACGAGGTGGGCTTCATGATCGTCCACGAGGATGGTGAAGGTTTCTATCAATTCGAACGAATTGGCAGCATAGACGGGCGACTTTGGCCGGGTAAGCAGGTCCAGGTCGGCAGATCTCATCAGGTTGGTGTGATCGGTGTAAAACCACCTCACTTGACAGCGGAGGAAGAAATCAAACAGGTCATACCCGAGGCAACCCTCCTGGTCGACTTAGGACCGCAGGGTAAAGCCCAAGTGGGAGAGCGGGGCACCTTCGTCTCCAATTTTCGCCGTGCAGGCCCCTCCATCATCTCGAAAGCCATTGACGACCGCATCGGAGTGGCGATCCTGATTGAATTGCTCAAACATGCCCCTACGCATATTGAATTATGCCTATCTTTTAGGTTACAGGAGGAGATCGGGTTACGCGGGGCGAAAACCGCCGCTCATTATTTCAATCCGGAATTGGCGATTGCGCTCGATGCTACGCCGGCACGCGACCTCCCTGATTATGCAGGCAGGGAAAATACAACTTACAATACACGCTTGGGACTTGGACCGGCGATTTACATTTCAAATTCGACTGCCTTCGATGATCCTCGCCTAATTCGATTCCTTGAGCGGACGGCGATTCAGGCGGGAATCCCTTATCAATTCCGCCAACCTGGCAGAGGCGGTACAAATGCCGGAGCGATTCAACAATCCCAGGCTGGTGTTCCGGTAATCTCCGTTTCTGTACCACACAGGTATCCGCATTCGCCGGCTAGCATCGTTCGCGTTGCAGATTGGAAACACACCTTGAATTTACTTTACCTTGCCCTGAAGAACTTAAATCGCAGAGTGATTGATGCATAACCGGAAGGGGCTGATCGCGCTTGTCGGTTCGGGTGAATACCTGCCGCAGATGGAAGGGATCGACCGCTGGTTGCTGGCACATTGCGGAGCAGATGGGCGCAAGCCGCGTGTCGCTTGCGTGCCAACAGCCGCCGGCCGCGAAGGCGAAGCGAGCATTGCCCGCTGGTCACAAATGGGAGTGAATCATTTTACCCGCCTCGATGCGGAGGTTCAGGCCGTTCCTGTGCTCGACCGGCAATCGGCGGATTCCAAGGAATATGCGTTGATTGTTCAAAATGCGGATGTGGTTTATTTTTCCGGCGGCGATCCGGGTTATCTGCTGCAAACGCTGGAAGGGAGCAGAGTCTGGAAAGCGGTTTGGACAGCTTTGGAGGCAGGCGGTGTGTATGCAGGTTGTTCCGCCGGTGCAATGATCGCTGGGAGGGAGTTTCCGGATTTTCGGAGGGCGGGCCTTCGATCCATCAAAGCCTTCGGGTTGGTACCGGCGAAATCCATCATTCCTCACTTCGACGCCATCCCCTCCATATGGAGACCACTGATCTTCGCGCTGCTTCGCAGATTGAAACCGGATGAGCTTGCCCTAGGGATCGATGAGAATACCGCTCTCGTGGGACGCGAGGGAGACGTCTGGACCGTGATGGGTCAGGGACAAGTGCATGTATTCAAGAGGGGGTCCACCCGGAATTATTCTGAAGGCGAAACGATGACCTTTGGAGATTGAATCATGAAACCATTAATCCGTCAACTAACTGAGGCTCTCGGTCCCTCGGGACGGGAAGACGCCGTTCGTTCGATCATTCTGAGGGAGGTGAAATCTCTGGCGGACGATGTTCAAGTGGACGCCCTGGGCAATGTGACCGCGTACCGAAAACCTGCCCGAAATGGCGTTGCGCACAGTCGCATTATGGTTGCGACTCATATGGATGAGATTGGGCTGGTTGTCAGTCATATTGACAAGGAAGGATTCGTCAGGTTTGACATCCCCGGAAGCCAACACGACGGTTTTCCGATAGGTGCGCGGGTGCAATTCCTGAATGGGGTAAAGGGCGTAGTTGGCCGTGAGCCTTCCACAGGTGCGGACGCCTCCTCGAAGATGTTTGTGGATGTGGGCATATCGGCGGCGAGTAAACATCCTTTGACCGTTGGAGAATTTGGTGCGCACGAACGATACCACATGGAAATGGGGAACCGGCTTTCAGCCAACTCGTTGGATGCCCGCATCGGTGTGGCTGTATTGATTGAAGTCATGCGAAGATTGAATTCGACACGTCACGCGGTGTACTTCAGCTTTACTGTACAAGGGAGGACCCATGGTCGTGGAATACCGCCGGCGGCATATGGGATCGAACCGGAAATTGGGATCATTGTCGGAGGCTCCCTGGCTGGCGATACGCCGGGTAAGTTGAAGGCGCCAATGGTACTCGGAGGAGGTCCCTGTGTCATGATCTGCGACAATGCGATGACCTTCTCTCCAGTGGTTGTGGATTGGATGATCGCCTCGGCGCAAAAGGCGCACATTCCTGTTCAAAGAGGCGTATTGCAAGAAGGAGCGGTGGAAGCAATGAAGTTGCAGGCTTGCGGAAATGGTGTATTGACAGGCGGATTGTTAATACCCGTGCGCTACTTGCATTCAACCTCGCCAATGGTGGATCTCAAGGATATCGAGTATGCGGTCAGGCTGGTTAAGGCGATGTTGGTAAAGCCAATTCCCCTGCCCGGGAATTGACGCCGCAGGTTCCACTTCTGATGAATCCTTTTGATCCTGCCCCGAACCAGTGGAACGGAATTGTACGGCTGCGTTGCAAATAACGACCAGGCTCCCAATCCGGGAGCCTGGTCGTGTGGTTACTTCCCTTCCTCTTCCTTCTTCTTGCCCATGCCGGAAGCAAGGAATGATATACCTGCACCGAGAGCGAAAGCTCCGGCTGATCCGGGGGTGACGAAATTGGCAAGACCCACAGCCACACCAAAAATACCAAGGACGAGCGTAATTTGAACCTGCCAGTTGCTTTTTGGGAATGTTTCAAGGATGAACCGCCCGCTGGCGAAGCCAAACACAAGAAGTCCGAACGCGCTTAACAAGAAACCAAGGAAACTGAAAATATCGTTCACAATCGGCGGCATGTCTGCTCCTTTTTAAATAAACTGTTGTTCGCCTGCAAATTGACAAGGACGAATTGCGATCTTCTTTGTGATTTTACCTCAAGAGCATTGAATGATAACGAAAAGTATCCCAGGATTATTTGATCACAACCAAGCCCAGGCTCCCCAGAACATGATGATCACGAGGCCAATGCAAATACGCACAGCGATCGCCCACCCCCAGCCGGTCATCCAGGCTTTGGTGTTGTTCATGGCTTCCTGACGATTCTTCAGGCGGCGGAATTCAGCGATGAACAATCCGGCTGGCGCGGCGACCATTCCCACCAGCGGGGTGAAGAACAGGCTGATCACCAATCCGGCCGCGAAGGCGAAAAGAATGGACCCCCAGGGAACCCGCTTATCCCTGACGTGTTTGGCGATGATCACATTATCGATGACATTGCCGGCGATCATCAACAGGGTGATCAGGGAAAACAGCACCCAATCGACCCAGGTCATGCGTTCGTTCATCCCCTGAACCACGGCATAGACCAGAGTGGCCAGCCACATCACAGTCAGGCCGGGAAAGACTGGAATGATCAACCCGGCCAGCCCGGTCAACAAGACCAGCAAGGTTAGGGTCTCCAATGCAACTTGTGCCAGGAATTCCCAAAATGTCGGATCCATATGCGTGGATTCTCCTTCCGCGGCAAGCCCATGATCACAGGCTCACTTGATGCAGCTCAGGATTTTGGGTCATGCTGCCCATGAATCAAATTGGCCGGATCACATCGATTCCACCCATCCACGGTTGCAGAATGCCGGGGACCACGACCGATCCGTCAGCCCGCTGATTGTTTTCCAGAACTGCAATCAACGTACGCGGCAAACCCAAACCTGAGCCATTCAATGTGTGCACGAACCGCGCCTTGCTGCCGTCCGTAGGGCGATACTTGATATTCGCCCGGCGCGCCTGGAAGTCGCGCACATTCGAGACCGATGAGGCTTCCAGCCATTCGTTGCACCCGGCAGCCCATACTTCGATGTCATAGGTAATGGCGGCTCCGAATCCCAGATCGCCTGTGCACAATTGCTTCACCCGATAGGTTAAACCCAGTGCGGCGCAGGTTGCCTCGGCATCCTCGCGCATCTTTTCCAACAAGGCGTCCGATTCCTCCGGCCGGGCATACATGTACATTTCGACCTTGTCGAACTGGTGGCCGCGTTTGATGCCGCGCACATCCCGGCCGGCGCTCATCTTCTCACGGCGAAAGCATGGGGTGTACCCCGTATACAACAGGGGCAGCCGGGCTTCATCGAGGATCTCATTCATGTGCAGACCAGTTAGCGGAACTTCAGCGGTGGGAACAAAATACAATTCCTCCTCGTGATCCTTATACAGGTTGTCGGCAAATTTGGGCAATTGACCGGCCCCAAACATCGTTTCCGCTTTGACCATGAAGGGCAGGTACTGTTCCGTGTAGCCCTGCCGGAGATGCAGATCGAGCATGAAGGCGATCAATGCCCTCTGCAGCCTGGCTCCCGGTCCGCTCAGGACGTAAAAACGCGAGCCCGTGATCTTGGTGCCGCGTTCAAAATCGATCACTCCCAACGCCGGTCCAAGCTCCCAATGGGCCTTGGGTGCAAAATCGAATTTTGGAATTTCCCCCACCGTCCGCAGGACGACATTCTCCGCCTCGGATGCTCCGATCGGAGTACGCGCGTCCGGCACGTTTGGGATCGTGGCGGCGAGGTCGCCCAATTCCCGATCGACCGCTGCAACTTGCGCGTCAAGTCCGCTGATTCGGTCCCCCACGAGCCGCATCGCCTCGATTTTTGATTGTCGCGCTTCCGCATCCTTCAACTGGCCGATCTCCTTGGATACCATGTTTCGTTGTGCTTTCAGCGATTCGACCTCTCCAAGCAGGGAGCGGCGTCTTTCGTCGAGCTGAAGCATGGCATCCACAGGTGCGGTCTCCATCTGTCGATCCCTAAGCGCTTTACGGACCAGATCCGGGGTTTCGCGGATGAGATTGATGTCCAACAAGGTGCACCTCCGTGTGCGGGAATGAAATACGCCCCCGGTCCAATTGCAGGACGAGGGGGCGTCTCGTGGTGCCACCTGCTTTCATCGCTTGCGCGATCTCGGAGTGCGCGTTATCGGGCGCTTCCCGATCCTCTTACAACAGTCCGGAGGCGACTCCTTTCCGTTCCTGCGAGGAGATCACTGGCGAAGTGGATTTCATCGTCTGGCTGGCTGACTTGCACGAACCGGCAGCTCACTGGACAGTTGCACGATTACTTGTCTTCGCGCGGGATTTGGTGTGGCGGTGATTATACGCGGATGACCGGACTTGTCAATCCTGCCTGGGGTCGTTTCCCTGGAATTGTTCCGCGGTAGCCTGGCCTTCCTGTGTGATCCCTTCGCGCTTGAGCACTTTCCCCACCGTCATCAACAGGATCCTGACATCCAGGAGAAAGGATTGGTGATCGACATACCATGCGTCGTGCTCGAATTTTTCCTTCCAGGACAGTTTGTTGCGACCATGGACTTGCGCCCAACCAGTGAGGCCGGGCAGGACCTCGTGTCTGCGCATTTGTTCGGGAGAGTAGAGAGTGAGGTATTCCATTAAAAGCGGCCTCGGTCCAACGAAGGACATGTCACCGCGCAGGATATTGAACAACTCTGGCAGTTCATCCAACGAGAGGGATCGCATGAATTTTCCGAACGTGGTGAGGCGCTCGGCGTCCGGGATGGAGCTGCCCTGTTTCTCAATCATGTGGGACATCGTTCGATATTTATATAGCCTGAAGGGCCGGCCCTTGTGACCCGGGCGAACCTGTGTGAAAAGAACGGGCCTTCCCTGGGCAGCCAAAATCACGAGAGCCAGCATGCCCATCACAGGAGCAAGCACAAGCATGGCAGGCACGACCAAAACCAGATCAAAAAGACGCTTGCCCGGATACATGGGTTCATTGTACACCAGTCATTTTGGGGTGGTGATTTATGGTATATTTTGGGAAGGAGCCATTTCATGAACGAGCGAATCCTGATCATCGAGGACGACCAGGCCATCCTGAAGCTCTTGCAACGAGGGCTGGCATACGAGGGATATACGGTGGATACAGCCACGGATGGCCGCATGGGATTGATCGCCGCCCGCGACCATACGCCCGATCTGGTGATCCTGGATTGGATGCTGCCCGGCATGGATGGTCTGGAAGTCTGTCATCGGCTGCGCACCGGGGGTTCGATACCGATCCTGATGCTCACTGCCAAGGATACGGTTCAGGATCGAATACAGGGCTTGGATGCGGGGGCAGATGACTACATGATCAAACCATTCAACCTGGACGAACTGCTGGCGCGCGTTCGGGCGCTGTTGAGGCGCACTCAACCGGAACGTGTGCCGGTCCTGAAGTTTGCCGATCTCTCCTTGGATACCGGGTCCCGTCAGGCAACACGAGGATCGCGCCTTGTGCCCTTGACCGCCAAGGAATATGAATTGCTGGAATTGTTCCTGCGTCACCCGAAACAGGTGCTCACCCGGGAAGTGATCTTTGACCGCGTGTGGGGTTATGATTTTGGCGGAGAAAGCAACGTGCTTGAAGTCTATATCCGGTACTTGCGTCAAAAACTGGAGGGCGACGGTGAGGCGCGGTTGATCCATACCGTGCGCGGAGTGGGTTACGTCCTGCGCGAGAATCCGTGAGACAGGCGGCAGTTGATCTGCCGCTTTTTTGATTCTCACGTACCCTTAAACCGATTGGATTAGACTCGAGTCATGTCTTTACGCCTGCGCCTGACCTTGTTGTATTCGACCTTTATGGGGGGAATTCTGTTGATTTTCGGCGCGGCGGTCTTTGTTCTGGTCAACATCGTTCTGCATAATCAGGTGGATACCATGCTGGCCGGAGTGGTGCGAGATATTACCCAGGTAACCCGGGTCAACTCGGTCGGCGAACTGAATGTGATCAACCTGCCGCCTCTGGACATGACCTCCAATGCGTATGTTCAGGTCTGGGATCGCAGCGGGAACCTGGTTTCCACTTCCCCCAGCATTGGCACTCTCAGGGAACCGCTCGATCCGGTGAGTCTGCAATACGGTCAAACAAAGTATCAGGATTCGTGGTTGGGGAATGCCCATTTGCGCGTGCTGACCGTTCCCCTGAAAGTGGGCCTCCGGACCGTTGGTATCGTCCAGGTTGGCACCAGTCTCAGCGGGGTGGATGCCACGCGAAACACACTGTTATCCATCATGGTGGGCGTGTCCATCGTGGCCGTCCTGCTTGCGGGGCTCGGCTCCTGGGTGCTCCTCGGTCAGGCGCTCTATCCACTCGAAACCATAACGGAGACAGTGGATCAAATCAACCGGGCGGACGATCTGTCGCGGCGCATTCCATCCCCAGGGTCAACCCGGGACGAGGTCGGAGACTTGATCGAGTCGGTCAATCAGACTCTCGAGCGTCTCGAATCCTTGTTCACCTCCCAGCAGCGATTCCTTGCAGATGTAAGTCACGAGCTGCGGACTCCGCTCACAGTCATAAAAGGAAACGTGGACCTAATGCGGCGTATGAAGCAGGTGGATGAGGAATCCCTGAACAGCATCGATCAGGAGGCCGGCCGCCTGACTCGCATGGTGGGAGGTCTGCTCATGCTGGCCCAAGCCGAGTCCGGAAAATTGACTTTGAATCTGCAGCCCGTTGAACTCGACCTGCTTTTGACGGAAGTCTTCACCGAAATGCAGGTGCTTGCGGGATCGAAAGTGCATGTCCATCTGAACGATATCGATCAGGTGATGGTCAGGGGGGATCGGGATCGGCTAAAGCAATTATTGTTGAATCTGGTATCGAATGCAATTCAATATACACCGGCGGGAGGGGATATCTTCCTCAGCCTGGCGAAGATAGGGGAACAGGCGCGCCTGATCGTTAGGGATACCGGACCGGGTATCCCCGCCGAAGACCTGCCGCATATCTTCGATCGATTCTATCGCGCCGAAAAATCACGAACGCGCTCGAAGGTGAGCGGCTTCGGGCTGGGATTGTCGATTGCTCATTGGATCGTCGAACATCATGGCGGACAGATCAAGGTGGAGTCAAAAGAGGGGGAAGGAACAACTTTTGCCATCTGGCTCGCCACCCTGAAGTGAACCCCGGATTTACCTCAAGCCCAACCTTCGATGTGCCTGCCGGCAAAGAGAAGCGCCGTAGTTCTGATGCCACTCCAGTAAGGAAAGGCTGGAGCCAGTCGCCTGACCCGCTTGCTGGTAGATTGGCCACCCATATTGAACGTAGCGCCTGGTTTGTGCAGACCAATCCGATTCAATTCGTTTTATCACGCCGATACCTCCGTTATAACCGGCCAGCGCAAGTCGTGCATTTCCATGTGCAGATTCCATGGATCGTACCAGATAGGATAATCCCCGTAAGGCGTTTGTCCCGGGATCGAAAGGATCGTCCTCCGGTTGGAAGTGAAACGGCATGACCTGAAATAATCCCAGCGCGCCGGAGCTGGAAACTGCCCTGGGATCGCCACAGGATTCGATTTGCATGACGGTAGCAATCAAATTCGGGTCCAATCCCGTTTCGTCAGCCCACTGCTTGATCCAAAACCCCCAGTGCTGGATTTCGGGAGTAAAAATCGGCGAGATGGTCTTCTCTATTGAAGAAGAGCTTGGTGGCGTCTGGGATAGTGCCAGATTTCCAAGCAGCAAGATGAGGATAAGAACACAAATCGGTGGGAGTAAAAATCCGGACAAACAGCCGCTCCCTGGTTCGTATTCGGATGCGGCTGTTTGCGGGTATTGATATGGTGATTGAGCGCGGGACATGGGATTTTCTCGTTTCGGGTCGAAGGGACCGGGCTCAGTGAGTGAGAGGAATGGTATACAGAATTAAGCGTCGTAGTGTCTGTCAAAGTTATCCTGGCTGCGCGCCCCATAGGTGACCGGGTGATACGTTGGTTCGGGTGTCAGGAACGCGGTTTGCTGGGAAGGCATGGGCTTGGGCGCCGGCCGCAGACCTGCGTTCATCGGGCGATTGATCTGGGAAGCGGGGCGCAGCACAGGTTGTTGGATCGGCTGGTTGACCTGGCGGTGAGATTGATAAGCTGGTCTCGCTTCTGAGGTTGGAAGGTAAGGCCGTTGGGTGGAATAATGGGTTCGTCCTCCCGCAGCGGTTGAGAACAACCGGTCTCCGGCCAGAGAAAAAGTGCCGATGATAAGGACGCGGACCAGCCAGACCATGGCTGCCACGAAAAGCGGTACAACCGTGGTGAGAGTCTCTGCGCTCAACACGGCATTGGATTGCAGGTTTGCGTTGTTTTGAATGGCTACGGAAACGCCCCACCAGGTAAGGGTGGCATTGAACCCTGCAGCGAGCAGCCATGCACCAAACAGGTAGTAGATTTCCGCCGGCTCATCACGGCCCTGCTCGGGTGTGAAGATGCGGGCGATTCCGGCGAAGTCGATTCCGCAGAAGGCGATTGCAAGAATAGTCGCCCAGCGCATACCGCCGAAAGTTAGGTCGCCTAGCATATCCCGCAGGGCAAACTGCGTGGTGCTGAAATTGAAGACCTCGAAAGCCAGCAAAGCTCCCACGATCATCAATCCCCAAACTGCACCTCGAGTGACCTGACGGTTCCTGAACAGATCCCTGAAGATCATTTTCAAGCCATCACCAAAGTTTCTACGATAGGTTGTCATTTCGACCTCCTTTAAGAAGTGCCGTTATTTTAGAACACTTGTTCTATATTGTCAAGGTTTGATTTCCGGACTGCAATGCGTTTTCAATTTCATGGGATTTGACTCTTTCCCCCTTTCCTCGATACACTCTTGCTAATCCTTGATCTGCCAGCACATGAAATTTTCACTCGATTTGGAGCATTTATGATCTTCTCGAATACACCCCGCCCTGAGACAGTTCGCTCCCTCAAGGATATCAAATTGAAACCTTTCTGGCTGGATGACCCGGCGCAGCCCGTGCGGGCGCCCTCGCTGGAGGGTAGGACCGAGGCGGATCTGACGGTTATCGGCGCGGGTTACACCGGGTTGTGGACGGCGCTCCTTGCAAAACAGGCGGAACCAGGCCGCGAGGTCGTCCTGGTCGAAATGGAGACAGCGGGAGGACAAGCCAGTGGGCGAAACGGAGGATTTATCGCCGCCTCGCTGACGCATTCATTCCAAAACGGATTGAACCGCTGGCCGCGGGAGTTAAGCCGCATGATCGAGATGGGGCATCGCAACCTGGAGGGGATCGAGCAGGCGATCCGGCAGTTTGACATCGATTGTGACTACATCCGGTCAGGGGAATTGAACGTGGCGCTGGAACCTCATGAAATTGAGGAGCTCAAGGAGGAACAAGAAATTTCCTCCAGCTTTGGAGAGGGCATGACATTCTACGACCGGGAGCAGGTGCGGGCGATCGTCAATTCGCCGACCTACCTCGCCGGTTGTTTCAACCCGGCCAATGGAATGGTTAATCCCGCAAAACTTGCCTGGGGATTGAGACGAGCCTGCCTCGAGGCTGGCGTTCGTTTGTATGAAGGAACAAAGGCTGGACGGTTGAAACCGGGAAAAAATTCCATCCACATTTGGACACCAGGTGGCAAAGTGGAAACGCGAAAGCTGGCGCTGGCTACCAATGCCTTTCCGCCTTTGCTGAATCGATTATCGCACTACATCCTGCCGGTGTATGACTATGCCCTGATGACCGAACCGCTGACGGAATCGCAGCGTGATTCGATCGGCTGGCGCGGCCGCGAAGGATTGAGCGATTCGGCAAACCAATTTCATTATTATCAAATCACCAAAGATGGACGTATCCTGTGGGGAGGCTACGATGCGATCTATTACTGGAACAACGCCATCGGTCCTCATTTGGAGAACCGCCCGCAGACTTTTTCCCGGCTGGCGGAGCACTTCTTCCAGACATTCCCACAATTGGAGGGTTTGCACTTTACGCATGCCTGGGGGGGAGTGATTGACACATGCTCCCGCTACACCGCCTTCTGGGGAACGGCGATGGGCGGGAAGGTCGCCTACTCGCTCGGCTATACCGGCTTGGGAGTAGGCGCGGCGCGCTTTGGTGCCCAGGTGATGCTGGACCTTTTGGATAGGCGGAAGACGGAGCGAACCGCATTGAAAATGGTACGGTCAAAACCGGTTCCGTTCCCCCCCGAGCCTTTACGGTCGATGGTAATCAATTTCACGCGCTGGTCGTTGGCTCGATCCGACCAGAGGCAGGGTCGTCGGAATCTGTGGTTGAAACTGCTGGATGCGCTCGGTTTGGGATTCGATTCCTGATTATCGCTCAATCCCTTTTTAGGGAGACCTGTTCACCCACTACTTCTTTGCCGGCGCAGCCATTTCCTGCTTGACTGCGTGATACAGACTCTCCGCTTTCAGTTCGCTGAGTGCATAGCAGGGCGCTTTGAGGTGATTTGCCAGCTGCTGGGCCAGTCCCTGGTCGAAGGCGGCGTGTTCCATATTGATCACGACCGCGCGCGTCTTCTCGCCGGCGATCAATTCGGCAAATTTGTAGGATTCCTCCTGTGGTGGAAGAGTTCCAATGGAAACATTTCCCGCGCCGTCTGTCAGGACGATCAGCAGCGGTTCGACATCCGGGTGGACGTGTTTTTCGTGGGTGAGCACGTCATGCGCCATGAACAACCCAGCCGACAGCGGAGTCTTTCCGCCCACGGGAATGTCCATGAGCGCGCGCTGGGCGAGCTGCACGGAATTCGTCGGTGATAACACTAATGTAGCGCGGTCCTTCTGAAAAACGATCAACCCGACTCTATCGCGGCGCTGATAGGCATCTGTCAACAGGGAGAGGATCGCCCCCTTGGTCGCGTTCATCCGTTCTGCCACAGCCATTGACCAGGACGCGTCCACAAGGAACAACACCAGGTTGGCCACGCGCTTGACGCGCACCTTCCGCTGCAAATCCCCTTTTTCGATTGCAAAGGCAAGTTTTTTTCGTTTTTCCGAGCGGCGTTTCTGGTACGGTGCAGCAGCCCTGAATGTGGCATCGAAGGCGATGTCCGTCGGATGTTCCCCGGCGGGTCGTGCCTTGATGTAGCGTCCATGTTTGCGTTCGGTCTTTGTGAGCGGTCGACGGCCGGCTTGTTTGCGGGTTAACTTATCCAGGGGGGTGTTGAGCCGGCGCGGTTGGAAGGTTTCACCGGTTTTTACCTTCTGTCCGCCTTCCCACCAATTGGCATTGGTGTTGGCGAACACATCCTGCGGCATCGGTTCCGGTTTCCCCTCCTGCGGACCCTCCTGCTGCTCATCTTCGAGTTTTAAGTTTTTTTTTCCTCGGGTTGCCCTTCCGGCTTGCTTTCCGTCTCCTCCGCTGCTTCCGCGGGGACGGATTGCCCGGCCAGTTGCTCGATGCGTTCCTGCAGCTGTTCGGTGGTCATTTCGGCCTGCTGAAAGGGAGTGCGCTTGATGCGGTGAGGCAGCGCCAGTTCTGCCGCCAGGGCGATGTCATGATCGTTGATTTGTGTGCGTCCTTCAAAGGCAGCCTCGGCACGCGCCGCTTTGAGGATCACCAGGTCGGCCCGGTGACCATCCACATTCAACGAAGAGGTGAGAGCTGCGATCGAAAGCAGGTCACGGCTCGTGTGGGTGACCTTGTCCACCAGCTCACGTCCACGTGCGATTTGGTTGCTGAGTTCCTGCTCTTTCGGGAGCCATTGCTTGCGGAATACCTCGGCATCCCTCTCGAAAGCCAGATTGCGCTCCATGATCATAGCCCGGTCGCGCGCATCGCGAATTCCCACAATATCCACAGCCAGGGCGAACCGGTCCAATAACTGAGGGCGCAAGTCTCCCTCTTCGGGATTCATCGTTCCGACCAGGATGAACCGAGCCGGATGGGCGAAGGAGATGCCCTCCCGTTCGACCGTGTTGACGCCCATCGCGGCGGAATCGAGCAGGATGTCCACGACGTGATCGTCCAGCAGATTCACTTCGTCGATATACAACAATCCACGGTTGGCGCTGGCAAGCACGCCGGGTTCAAAATGGCGCTCCCCCCTTTGAATCGCTTTTTCAATATCCAGGGTTCCAACCACGCGATCCTCCGTGGCAGAGACCGGTAAATTGATGAAGGGAATGACGCGTTCCGAGACCGGCAAATCCTTCGTGGAGATCTTCGCGCGTTCCCTGCACTCCGTGCACCAGGTGGTCGGCTTGTCCGGGTCACAACCAAAGCGGCAGTCCTGGACGACTTTGACGTGAGGCAACAAAGCTGCCAGCGAACGCGCGGCGGTGGATTTCGCCGTCCCGCGTTCGCCGCGAATGAGCACCCCTCCGATGCGGGTATCCACGGCGTTCAGAATCAGGGCGCGTTTCATGCGCTCCTGTCCGACAATGGAAGTGAAAGGAAAGATTGCTGGCATGAATTCTCCAGCCCGTGATTATAACGCGTGTATCGGGGTTTGAGAGATGAAGGATGCCTCCCTGCCCCAGGGTTTCGTGTATCAGGGTTGTCAACTTGTACATTCACTTGTATAATCCGCCTTACATTTCTTTTAACTGGAGTCACGAGTGATTGATCAAAATGAAGCCCTGACCGGGCAGGGGGCTGCGAGCGCACAGGGTGATCAGCCCAACAGTCAAACAATGGAGTCGCTGTTAAGAACTGAAACCCTGAGTGTTGAGCTGCCTCAGGTGGGCGAGATCCGCAAGGGCACGATTGCAAGCATCGGTCCGAGCCAGATCCTGGTCAGCATTGGAGCTAAATCAGAAGGTGTGATCAACAGCCGCGAATTGGAGCAACTCTCGGCCGAAGAGCGCGAGGCGCTCAAGGTGGGCCAGGAAGTCAATGTATATGTCATCCATCCCGAGGACCAGAATGGAAATGTGGTACTGTCCTTTCGACGCGCACAGGAGCAGTTGTCCTGGGATACGGTGGAGAAGATGGTTTCCGATGAAACCGCGATCGACAGCAAGATCATCGGATTCAATAAAGGCGGTTTGATCGCCTCGGTTGGCACACTGCGCGGATTTATCCCCTCCTCCCAATTCAGCGTTTCTCGCCGGTCGCAATCCACCGGGGATACTCCGGAACAACGCTGGCAGAAGATGATCGGAGAACCGATTACGGTGCGCATTATCGAAGTTGACCGCGAACGCCGTCGGTTGATCCTATCCGAACGGGCTGCCAGCACAGAGTCGCGGGCTTCCTTGAAGGACCGCGTGATCAGCGAATTGGAGGAAGGCAAGGTATACACCGGCCGGGTCACCAGCCTGGCGGATTTCGGCGCCTTCGTCAACCTGAACGGGGCGGACGGCCTGGTTCACCTGAGCGAACTTTCCTGGGATCGCATCCAGCATCCGAAAGAGATTCTGGAGGTTGGGCAGGAGGTCCAGGTCAAGGTGATCAACATCGACCGCGAGAAAAGGCGCATCGGGCTTTCCCTTCGGGCACTACAGCAGGATCCCTGGAAAGCGCGCATGGAAAAATACAGTGTCGGCCAGTTGGTCGAAGGGGTGATCACCCGGCTGACCAAATTCGGTGCCTTCGCCCGCCTGGAAGGTTCCATCGAAGGGTTGATCCATATTTCCGAGTTAAGCGAAAACCGGG
Organism: Chloroflexota bacterium; assembly: GCA_016866195.1. GTDB lineage: Bacteria > Chloroflexota > Anaerolineae > Anaerolineales > Villigracilaceae > VGNF01. The sequence goes on from VGNF01000020.1 coordinate 19,576, forward strand.
TCGAGCATCCGAAGGAAGTGCTAAAGGAAGGCGATGTCAAGACGCTGCGCGTCATCCGCATCGACACCGACCAGCACCGAATCGGGCTGAGCCTGCGCAAGGTCGATTCAGCCGCTTACGCCGACAAGGATTTCAAGATGCTCACCCAGAAACTTCACGAGCAGGACGAAGCCAAGGAATAAATCCCCTGAGCGCACCGCAAGGTGCGCTTTTCGATGAATCCCCATGCATTTGATCGTGGATGCACATGCCGACCTGGCCTGGAATATGCTCAGTTATGGGCGCGATTACACGCGCTCTGCGATCGAAACCCGGGAACTGGAAGCAGGAGGCGCCGCGGTAAAAGAAAATGGCGATACATTGTTGGGCTGGCCGGAATATCAACGCGGCCGGGTGGCAATCGTTTTTTCAACATTATTTGCCTCCCCTCTGCGCTTCAAGTCAACCCAACAGGAAAACCAGGTATATCGGGATTATGATGAAGCCTATCGGTTGTATCGCGATCAATTGAACATCTATCGCCGTCTGACCGATGACCACCCCGATAAGTTTCGACTCATTAAATCCGTCATGGAACTGGAGCGGATGTTGGAGCACTGGATATCCCCGACCGAATCCGGACATCCCGTCGGGATGGTGATCCTGATGGAAGGTGCGGAGGCCATTCGTCACCCATCTGAATTGCAGGAGTGGCACGATCTCGGCGTGCGGTTGATTGGTCCTGCCTGGGTGGGTACACGTTTCTGCGGAGGCTGGCGTGAGCCAGGTCCTTTAACCGATGATGGCCGCCGATTGCTTGCCGCCATGGCAGAATTCCACTTCATCCTGGATCTCAGTCACATGGATGAACCGGCTGCGATCGAAGCACTGGATCGGTATCCCGGACCCATCGTCGGGACTCATGGGAATTGTCTGTCGCTGCTCCCGAATTCCAGTTCCAACCGGCACTTCTCCGATCGGGTGATAAGGGGAATCATCGAACGCGATGGTGTGGTTGGGGTGGTCCCATACAATGGCTACCTTAAGGTAGGCTGGAATGCCAAAAAGAACAGCCGCCGCGAGGAGGTCTCCTTCAGCATGGTGGCGGATCATATCGACCACGTTTGTCAACTTGCCGGGGATGCCCTGCATGCCGGCATCGGCTCGGATTTTGACGGCGGTTTTGGGTTGCAGCATGTCCCAGCGGAGATCGAATCGATCGCTGATCTGCAAATTCTGGTATCCTTGCTCGCAGCACGCGGATATTCACCAGGAGATATTTCCAACATCCTCGGCGGGAATTGGATCTCCCGTCTGCGACGCGACCTTCCGACCTGATGACCGACACGAATCCCTCTTCGACGAAGGCTCAAATCCATGCCGTCTCACACGGTGAGGACGGCGCGACGCCGCGCATCCGCATGAGTCTGGCCATCAGCCTTCTGGGTCTTTTGATCTTCATGGTCGGGGCAAAGCCGGATTGGTTCGGCTGGGATCGCAGCCCGGTGGTGGGATTTGTCCAGATTGCGGTCTTTTTGGCCGGCCTCATGATCATTTGTCTCGGTGGTTATATCGGTTTGATCACTCTTTGGTGGGGCAAGGAGCGAACCATCGTCGGTGACATAGGCTCCAGGCTGGTCATTACCGGCTATGTCGTGGCTGTCTTTGCGGGTATGGCGGACGTGTTTGGGATGGGTTCGCACACACTGCCACTGGTTCCTTATTTTGGACCGTGGCAGGCAACTGGCGTCCTGATCGGGCAGGGCGTGATTGCCGTGGGCTTTCTGCTTCTGGTCCCTTTTCGCACCAAAAAATCCGGCAGACCGTTGTGATTGGAAACGGAAATTTAGAGATCTCGACTGAAATCCCCGTAGGAGAAAATAAAAAAGAAGATCATCAGCGTGATCTTCTTCAAGTGAAGTGCCCCCACGGAGATTCGAACTCCGGTTTTAGCCTTGAAAGGGCTGCGTCCTGGTCCACTAGACGATGGGGGCGTTCCGTTCCCGGGATTGAGCGGGCGGATTGTATCACCCCGGCATAGCTCAGTCAAGCGAATTTCAGAATCACTTGTCCGGTTTGACCCTCTGGCTGAGCAAAGCCATCAGATCCACCTGGCTTCGATTGATCAGCATGCCGGCGGTTTCCACACGCAGGTTGGGGATTAATATTCCGGTCAGCACCGCACTGAACATCGGGATGAATTCCCGCGTCCCCTCGGTCATCAGCCCGGTAAAGTCAAATCGCCCGGGCAATTCCATCGTCCCTTCGATTTCGAACATCGGGGTTGTGATTCGAACCGTGTATTCTATGGTATTGGTGTACCCACCTCGAACCAGGGCTTGCGGTCCCAGATCCTCACGGCGCGGCATGCACACGGCGTGCACCCGTTTTTTCATCATTCGCACCAGTTCGAAGTGGTCCACCAGTTTGGTGGGCATGTGGATGCGCGCCAGGCGGGCATCACTGACCTCCATGGCTGAGTGGGTGGCGTCGTTCAGCATGCCCATCGCCCCGTGGTTGGTGACCATGATCTTGCCGACGAGGCGATAACTGGCCGTCAGAATGTCTGCGGGCAGGAAGCGGTAGGTCCGTGGAGAGGCATCCAATGTCATGGATGAGAATCCTGGAGATCAAGAATCGGGAATTGGGCGAGGGGATCCGGATGGTGGACGGACGGGGGGTGGTATGCGGCGCTGGCTTGGGGTGGGCTTGCCGGCACAC